>NZ_JAVMIP010000008.1 GCF_031729055.1 Pseudocalidococcus azoricus BACA0444
AGCAAGCGGTCTTATTTTTTGTCCTCAATCGAGCTTCATTTTCTGGGACAACCCTTAGCGACGGCTGCTCTGCTCCATGTTTGGTAAGGTGTTTGCCGATAGAGGTTATGTTTCAAAACCGTTAGCCCAAGGGCTATTCGAGCGGTTTGATATTCAATTTTTTGCCAAACTTCGACGCAATATGTAGAACTTTGCTCGTCCGTAGGAAAACTATCTAATGGCTTTGATGGATAAACTTCTAGCCAGAAAACGAGCCATTATTGAATCGATTATTGACCAGTCAAAAAACATTTCCCAGATAGAGCACTCTCGGCATCGTAGTCCCCTTAATTTTTGTGTGAACCTAATCTGTGGCTTGATTGCCTATGCTCATCAACCTAAGAAGCCTGCTATTGTTCTCTGAGTTCCGTATCCCGAACTGACGTTAATTAAATCAGCACGACCATAACGGGCAACCATTGAACACCCACTTTGCTGTTGGATTTGCCAGGCCCAGAGTTGATCACCTAAGGAAAAATGCCACCATTCTTGGGGATGTCGTTGAAACCCGGCCTGGCGCATGGCTTGATATAAAATCTCACGATGCTGATGAACCTTGAGATAATCATCTTTTTGATTGGAATTAAGATCGAGTCGCTGGGCCTGGTGATAAAAATACTCTGGAAATGATCGGTCGGAAATCTCATCAATAGGCGAACCCATATCGATTAACTTTTTATCTGAATCAACCAAGGTTAAATCAATTGCCGCTCCAGTGCTGTGGGGTGGGGGCGTTTGCGGATCATGACTAGGAACTGCCCAAAAAGTATAAACTTCAGCCCAAATAGCATCCAGTTGTGAAGATGTTAGAGTTGTCTTCTCCAGTCCCCGTGCTGCCAGTAATTCTTTAAAAGTATAATTCACCATATATTCCTGTACCGCAACCGGACGATAGGCATCAAAGATTGCTAATTTCCAGGTGGGTTGAATGCTTTGTAAATTTTGCTGGGCCTGGGACAACGCCTCTAAGACACCCTGGCGCAGATAAAAAGGAGAGACCGCATCATAGGGTGCGCCAGCAATAATATAGGGATGGGGTTCTAAGCAGAAGAAAATTGATTGATCAATGAGCACTAATGATTCATGACAGTCTTGGATTGAAATGAGTTGATAAGGTTTCATGAGTTGGCTCACTAAGGCAAGTAAAAATAATTAGCTCAGTAATTAAGTAATGATGTGATACAAGAAAATTGCTTTACCATCAATACTCCATAGGTAAAAGAGTCCAGTCTTACAATCTTGGGAAACTTCTGGTCGTTGATCATCAGCATCAGAAAATAACCATTTGATCTTCTCCTGCGGACGTACCACCCAGGCCGGCTTATTGGCCAACACTCCACTAATTTTTTCAATACTTCCCCTTTGCTTTAGAGGCCTGAGCCTGAGCCTATTTACTAGCTCAATAACTCCCTGGTTCGTTTCGGACTCTAGCAACCATAATTCATCCCCATCATTGAAATTGCTTTGTCGAAAATAGCGTTTAACGCGAATACTAGCAGGAATTGATCCACAACTCAGACTCTCCAATGATGCTACGGCAATAGAACTAAAATTGCTGTCAGTAATATCGTAGGTTTGTGCTCTCATCTCCCATTCCATACTCAGCCAGAAGAGGATATATGGAGCCAACGTTAAAGTTAAAAATCCACCCAAAGCATAAAGTAGTATCTTCAACAGTCTTTTCATGGGCCAAACATCGCTAACTCCTGAACCAGGTCATACTTCTTAGCTACTTAATGCTTATGTTCGGGAACCGGATCATAGCCGCTCCCACCCCAAGGATGACACCGTAAAATTCGTCTAACAGCTAACCAGGCCCCATGTATCACACCAAACCGTTCAATGGCTTCAATGGCGTAATTAGAGCAAGTAGGTTGATACCGACAACTGGGTAAAAATGCCGCTGAAAACGTGGCCTGGTAAACGCGAATTAACCCAATTAGCATTGCTTTCATCAACAACCCTCAACTTCATAAGCCAATCATCAAGCCTTAGGTCAGAACACTCCTTGCCTCAGCATTCCAAACCGATCTAGAAAGGCCATGGCCTTCCCATAGCCTATCGCCCAGTCAAAGTCAGTGGCACGCCAAAGCAGAAAATGAGCCTAATTCTTCACCCCAGTAGTAGCAATCCCCCGGATAAACTGCTTTTGTCCGACAATAAAAACCAATGCCACAGGAATCGTTGAAATAACGATCGCCGCCATCATCAACGGCCAATCATTGGTAAACTGCTCCTGAAAATTAGCTAGGGCCAACTGTACCGTAATTAATTCTGGTTTTGTTGTAAATACTAACGGCTTAAACAGATCATTCCATTCACCAATAAACGTAAACAGAAACAGAGTCACTAAGGCTGGTCGGGACAAAGGAAGTAAAATCTGCCATAAAATCTGCCAGCGACTTGCCCCATCCAAAGCCGCTGCTTCTTCTAGGGAAACTGGAATTGTCAAAAAAAACTGCCGCATTAAAAAAATACCAAAGCCATTGGCCGCAATCGGTAAAATCAACGCCCCAAAGGTATTAATCAAATGCCCCCAGCGCAGAATCATAAAAATAGGGATCACAAGTAACTGAAACGGAATCACCAAGCTCGCTAAAACTAACAGCAGAACTAGGTTTTGGCCTGGAAACCTCATTCTTGCTAATGCATAGCCAGCTAAAGCCGAGGTGAAAATTTGTAGCCCAGTCACCCCGAGTGCCACTAAGGTCGAATTTCCAAAGGCTCGAATAAAATGCCCTAAATGCCAAGCCTGGAGATAACTCCCCCAAGACCATCCCTCCTTCGGCAAGAGTTCAAATTCAACCAAAGAGCCAGGCGGCCAGCCAGATGTCAGGAAGGCAACTACTAGGGGCAACAAAATCAAAGCAGCAAGCAAGCACAAAAGCAATTGCTGCCAAGACCATAATCTAAGGAAAAACATAAATAAAACGAGGATTCATAAACCAAAACCTCCCAACTTTAATGAAAAAGAAGGGAGGCTGGAAATATTATCTTGGCACTGAACTATTTTTGCAGGCAGCTACCCACCAACTATCTTCGTCGCAGTAACGTTTCACAACTGAGTTCGAGATGGATCAGCGTGGTTCCACTACGCCATGAGCACCAAGAAGATTAAAACTTAGAAAATTAAGAAAAACTTGATTAGGACATTAGATTAAAAACTTGAAACTACAGAATTAATTTAGTCAATCAGACACCAAATATGAGGTCAAGCCCTCGGTCTATTAGTACTCCTTGACTTCATCCATTACTGGACTTCGATCTAGAGCCTATTAACGGGTGTTCTTCCCGTGACCTTACTGGCTTATGCCATGGGAGCACTCATCTTGAGGTGGGCTTCCCACTTAGATGCTTTCAGCGGTTATCCACTCCGCACATGGCTACCCTGCGTTTGCCGTTGGCACGACAACAGGTACACCAGCGGTGCGTTCCCCCCGGTCCTCTCGTACTAAGGGGGACTCCTCTCAATGCTCCTACGCCTACACCGGATATGGACCGAACTGTCTCACGACGTTCTGAACCCAGCTCACGTACCGCTTTAATGGGCGAACAGCCCAACCCTTGGCACGTACTTCCGCACCAGGTTGCGATGAGCCGACATCGAGGTGCCAAACCTCCCCGTCGATGTGAACTCTTGGGGGAGATCAGCCTGTTATCCCTAGAGTAACTTTTATCCGTTGAGCGACGGCCTTTCCACGCAGTACCGTCGGATCACTAAAGCCTACTTTCGTACCTGCTCGACTTGTAGGTCTTGCAGTCAAGCTCCCTTATGCTTTTGCACTCTACGGCTGATTTCCGACCAGCCTGAGGGAACCTTTGCGCGCCTCCGTTATTTTTTAGGAGGCGACCGCCCCAGTCAAACTGCCCACCTGAAACTGTTCCCTCGCCGGATAACGGCAGAGAGTTAGAATTCTAGCCTTGCCAGAGTGGTATCTCACCGATGGCTCCAGTTTTCCCACAAGAAAACTATCAACGCCTCCCACCTATGCTGCGCAAGCAAAGCCCGAACCCAATTCCAAGCTACAGTAAAGCTTCATAGGGTCTTTCTGTCCGGGTGTAGGTAGTCCGCATCTTCACAGACACTTCTATTTCGCCGAGCCTCTCTCCGAGACAGCGTCCAGATCGTTACGCCTTTCGTGCGGGTCAGAACTTACCTGACAAGGAATTTCGCTACCTTAGGACCGTTATAGTTACGGCCGCCGTTCACCGGGGCTTCAGTCGCTAGCTTCACTTTCGCTGACCAGCTTCCTTAACCTTCCGGCACTGGGCAGGCGTCAGCCCCCATACATCGTCTTACGACTTAGCGGAGACCTGTGTTTTTGGTAAACAGTCGCCTGGACCTCTTCACTGCGACCACCTCGCGGTGGCACCCCTTATCCCGAAGTTACGGGGCAATTTTGCCGAGTTCCTTAGAGAGAGTTATCTCGCGCCCCTTGGTATTCTCTACCCCCCCACCTGTGTCGGTTTCGGGTACGGGTGAAATTGGTTTAACGTGTTTAGAGCTTTTCTAGGAAGTATGACATCAGCCACTTCGGAACCGTAGTTCCTCGTATTCCTGTCTCAGCTCAGCACGTTTTCACCGCGCCTCAAAGCCTCGAACAGTTAAACCGGCACAACCAATCGCCGGCTGACTTAGCCTTCTCCGTCCCTCTGCACAAACCAATACCAGTACTGGAATATTAACCAGTTGTCCATCGACTACGCCTTTCGGCCTCGCCTTAGGTCCCGACTAACCCTCCGCGGACGAGCCTTCCGGAGGAACCCTTGGGGTTTCGGGGCATTGGATTCTCACCAATGTTTGCGCTACTCAAGCCGACATTCTCACTTCTGCCTTGTCCACATCTGCTCACGCTAATGCTTCAAACTAATGCAGAACGCTCCCCTACCGATATATCGGTAGATATATCCCACAGCTTCGGTACACTACTTAGTCCCGTTCATTTTCGGCGCAGGAACACTTGACCAGTGAGCTATTACGCACTCTTTTAAGGGTGGCTGCTTCTAGGCAAACCTCCTGGTTGTCTGTGTATTCCCACCTCCTTTACCACTTAGTAGTAATTTGGGGACCTTAGCTGGTGGTCTGGGCTGTTTCCCTTTCGACGATGGAGCTTATCCCCCACCGTCTGACTGGCTGAGTGTACACAGGGTATTCAGAGTTTGTCTCGATTTGGTACCGCTCTCGCAGCCCGCACCGAAACAGTGCTTTACCCCCCTGCTATAATCTCAACCGCTATGCCTCAACATATTTCGGGGAGAACCAGCTAGCTCCGGGTTCGATTGGCATTTCACCCCTAACCACAGCTCATCCGCCGATTTTTCAACATCGGTCGGTGCGAACCTCCACTTGGTGTTACCCAAGCTTCATTCTGGCCATGGTTAGATCACCCGGGTTCGGGTCTATAAATACTGACTAACGCCCTTATCAGACTCGCTTTCGCTTTGGCTACGACATTCTCGTCTTAACCTGCCAGTACCTATAAGTCGCCGGCTCATTCTTCAACAGGCACACCGTCAGTCGCTAAATCGACCTTCGATTGCTTGTAAGCCTACGGTTTCATGTTCTATTTCACTCCCCTTCCGGGGTTCTTTTCACCTTTCCCTCGCGGTACTATACGCTATCGGTCACACAGGAGTATTTAGCCTTACGAGGTGGTCCTCGCAGATTCATCCGGAATTTCACGTGCTCCGGACTACTTGGGATACAGCTAGTATCGTTAAACTTTCAACTACAGGACTTTCACCTTCTCTGGTGTAGCATTCCACTACTTCATCTAGTCGCTCGATTCCATGTCGCTGTCCCACAACCCCAAAGCGCAAGCACTTTGGTTTAGGCTGTTCCCATTTCGCTCGCCGCTACTCAGGGAATCGCGTTTGCTTTCTTTTCCTCCAGTTACTAAGATGTTTCAATTCACTGGGTTGGCTCTAATCACCCTATGGATTCAGGTGACAGTATATAGGGTTGCCCCATTCGGAAATCTTCGGCTCAAAGCTTGCTTCCAGCTCCCCGAAGCATATCGTTGGTAACTACGTCCTTCATCGCCTCTGTGTGCCTAGGTATCCGCCGTAGGCTCTTTGTAGCTTGACCACAATTCAACATTGGTGTCTTTCTAGTGTCTAAATTAAAGACAGACTTTACTTAAAGTCTGTCGAGTTTTTAGAACTACCTGACTAAATTAATTTATGTAGTTTTCAAGGTTCTGAATCTAGTGCTTTTTTTAACAGACCCGTTTCTTACGAAACGTGGAGGTAAGCGGACTCGAACCGCTGGCCCCCTGCGTGCAAAGCAGGTGCTCTACCAACTGAGCTATACCCCCAGGCAAATTATGGGCCATCCTGGACTTGAACCAGGGACCTCACCCTTATCAGGGGTGCGCTCTAACCACCTGAGCTAATAGCCCATGCCTGTCTGCTAAACCTAGTGAATGTTTGAGAGATTCAACAATAGTGTCTCGTTTAGACCTGAACTTTTCCAATAAGATTGACTAGCAATCTTGGAAAGTTGGGTCTCCATAAAAGGAGGTGATCCAGCCACACCTTCCGGTACGGCTACCTTGTTACGACTTCACCCCAGTCATCAGCCCTGCCTTCGGCGTCCCCCTCCCTTTCGGGTTGGAGTAACGACTTCGGGCGTGGCCAACTTCCATGGTGTGACGGGCGGTGTGTACAAGGCCCGGGAACGTATTCACCGCAGTATGCTGACCTGCGATTACTAGCGATTCCGCCTTCATGTAGGCGAGTTGCAGCCTACAATCTGAACTGAGCCACGGTTTAAGGGATTAGCGCACTCTCGCGAGTTGGCAACCCTCTGTCCGTAGCATTGTAGTACGTGTGTAGCCCAGGATGTAAGGGGCATGATGACTTGACGTCATCCCCACCTTCCTCCGGTTTGTCACCGGCAGTCTCCCTAGAGTGCCCAACTAAATGCTGGCAACTAAGGACGAGGGTTGCGCTCGTTGCGGGACTTAACCCAACATCTCACGACACGAGCTGACGACAGCCATGCACCACCTGTGTTCGCGCTCCTTACGGCACTCTCAAGTTTCCCCGAGATTCGCGACATGTCAAACCCTGGTAAGGTTCTTCGCGTTGCATCGAATTAAACCACATACTCCACCGCTTGTGCGGGCCCCCGTCAATTCCTTTGAGTTTCACACTTGCGTGCGTACTCCCCAGGCGGGACACTTAACGCGTTGGCTACGACACTGCTGGAGTGGATACCAGCAACACCTAGTGTCCATCGTTTACGGCTAGGACTACAGGGGTATCTAATCCCTTTCGCTCCCCTAGCTTTCGTCCATGAGTGTCAGTAATGGCCCAGTTAGGCACTTTCGTCGCTGGTGTTCTTCCCGATATCTACGCATTTCACCGCTACACCGGGAATTCCCCTAACCCCTGCCATACTCTAGCCGTTCAGTTTCCACCGCCGATCCGAGGTTGAGCCTCGGGCTTTGACAGCAGACTTGAACAGCCACCTGCGGACGCTTTACGCCCAATAATTCCGGATAACGCTTGCATCCTCCGTCTTACCGCGGCTGCTGGCACGGAGTTAGCCGATGCTTATTCATCAGGTACCGTCATTGTGTTCTTCCCTGATAAAAGAGGTTTACAATCCAAAAACCTTCATCCCTCACGCGGTCTTGCTCCGTCAGGCTTTCGCCCATTGCGGAAAATTCCCCACTGCTGCCTCCCGTAGGAGTCTGGGCCGTGTCTCAGTCCCAGTGTGGCTGATCATCCTCTCAGACCAGCTACTGATCGTCGCCTTGGTAGGCCGTTACCCCACCAACAAGCTAATCAGACGCAAGCTCATCCCCAGGCGAAAAAACATTTCACCTTTCGGCATATGGGGTATTAGCAGCAGTTTCCCGCTGTTATCCCCCTCCTGAGGGCAGATTCTTACGTGTTACTCACCCGTCCGCCACTAAGTCCGAAGACTTCGTTCGACTTGCATGTGTTAAGCAGACCGCCAGCGTTCATCCTGAGCCAGGATCAAACTCTCCATTTTGAATCAAATGTGAATTTGACATTAGCTCGAAAATGATGTAATTTACATCAAAAGTAATTTGACGAGATTACTATGGTTTGGCTCTCAAACTATTCAGTTTTCTAGGTTCTGGGCGCTTTCGGAAGGCAGTGCCTCTCTCGAGCGCTTTACTAACATAACAACCCTATCTAGGACTGTCAACACCCTTTTTAAATCTTTTTGACTATTTTTTCGAGTGATTCGCTACATCCCAGGCCAGTTAAGGGTTTACGAGTTTAATTTTTTTTGAGATTGCTAGTACCTCGGGGATTTCGGGAAATCATCAGATCCAGGCCTGGGGTTTGCTAAGGTCACAGATGGAGTGGGAAACAGCAGGGGCTTAAGAATTTGCAGGGGTTAGCGCGGTTAAGGGCAGTTCCCGAGAGTTTTTGGAAGCACGCAATTAAGACGGGCCTGGCGGCGGCTATTTTGGCTCACTTTTGTCGGCATTTACCGTTGGCGGAAATTCAGTATCCGGTGATGGGGCTGACGGCAACGATGCTCTCTTCCCATATTGGGGATGTGATCAAGGCGGGCTGGGGACGGTTGGGGGGAAGTGTGATTGCCGGGGTAGTCACGGGGTGTTTGCTGAGTGTGTTTGGAGATGGGGCCTGGGTCGGGGCGGGGGCCTATTTGGTGGCGACGTTGGTGGCAGAGGTGTTGCAGTATCCGGCGATGACGCTCCAGGCCGGTTTGATTGCCGGGTTAATTGTGGCGGTTCCAGAGTTTGAGAAAAATCCTTGGCTCTATAGTTGGCATCGGGTGACGGAAAATGGCCTGGGGGTGATCGTGGCGGTGCTGGTGGCGGTCTTGATTTGGCCGGAGAAGCCTCGGGACACCTTGCAAAAGAATTTAGTGCAGTTTTTAGAGCAGAGTCAGACGTTAACCCAGGCCTGTTTGGATCGAGTGATTCAGGATCAACGGCAAGACTTAGGGGCAGAAGCTCGGTTAGATCGGTTGATTAAGTTGAACCAAAGTAGTGAGGATTTACTGAATCGGTCGGTATATGGCTTTTTGGGGCGGGATTTAACGGCGGAGAATTGGAGTCAACTGATTGCGGATCAACGGCGGGTACGGCGACATTTGACTTCGATGGTGAAAATTTTAGAGGAGCAGGATCTGGCCCAACGGTTTTTGATGTTAGTACGGGGGGAGTTAGCCGCCATCAATGACCAGGCCGAGGCGATGATTCATGCGCTCTTGCGGGCCATTGAAAACCCTACCCACAAGTTCGAGGTCGAAAAAGAATCCGTCGCCCTGGAAACCAGTCTGGAAAAGTTGAAAGCGAATTTGCAAACCTTGCGCCAGGCCGGGGTTACTCAAGATTTTTCCCTGGAAGTGGTGATTTATAGCTATGACTATTTGCACAGTTTGCAGTTATTGATTCAAGGGTGGCAAAGCATTGCAAATCAGGTTATGGATGAACCCCGGCCTGGGATAATTCCGCCACTTAAGCAATGGCAATTAAAGTTTCCGGCCCGGCGACAACTCCGACATTTTGGCAAAACGGCTGTGGGGATGTGGTTGGCCCTGTGGTTGGTGCAACTGAATCAGACGAGTTGGCCCTTTGGCTTCTATACGGTGATTGGGGTCTTTGGCGGCATGCAACCCACGGTGGGGCAAAGTGTGCACCGTCTCTGGTATGAAATTATCGGCATGGGGATTGGGGCGTTCTTAGCCATTTTTCTGTTTTCCACAATGGGTGGGGATCCCTTGGGGATTGGCCTCGGTGTGTTTTTGACGATGGTATTGTGCCAGGCCTGGGGGGTGATGCCGGGATTAAAGCATGGCTGTTTTATTTTGGTGATTTCTTTAATTGCCCAAACCCATCAGTTCAATGTCTATGTGGCTGGACGCTTTTTCTATACCCTGCTGGGCCTGGTGATTGCGTTGGTTTTGAATCAACTGCTTTGGCCAGAAATTACCAGCAACCAACTCACGCCGAAAATTAGTCAGGCCTTTGGACAATTTGCCACTACTCTCGAGTCGTTTATGACCGGCTTAGTCCCCAAGTTCCAGGCCGAGGGAAAACAGGATTTAACCACAGATTTAACCCAGGCCCGGAAAACCCTGATGAGTCACCGCACCATGGTGAAGGAAGTCCATTTAGATCCGATTGATGACTTCAGTATTTCCCAGGCCGAACGGTTTTGGAATTTTACCCTGAGTTATGAGACAGCCATTTTTCGGGATTTACTGTTGCTAGAAGAAGCGCTACAACACCCTGAGTCCATTGCCCCTTACAAACGCTTTTTTGGTCATCCCCAGGCCCTGGCCTATCCCCTTAAAACAGCCCTGGAGTCCATCGCCTTGGGAATCAAAACTGAAACTCAACCGGATGTCACGTTGATCAAAACATTGGCGGATGCAGAATCTCGGGCAATTCAACATCTAAAAACAGCACGGGAGAGGGGAGTACCGAGGAAGTATGAGCTTGATGCGGTCATGGGGGCGATTCAGTTGTTTGCCACTTTGCGGGAATTGAGCGATAACCTACAACAGATGATCAAGGACTGGCCCACTACCTCTAAAAGCTAATGACACGTAACCCTACTCCTAGAAGTTGCCTGTGAAGTCGTTTATGTCTTACAAAAAGTATATATAGTTCGCCGTATCGAGATTCAGCAACTGTTTAGTCATTTAAGTCAGGAAGATTTAGTAAGCCTAGATAAGTCGGCCGTATTTCTTCAGGCCCTTGAATGCTACGGCAATAGGAATTTTGACTTTCTCGACGCGTTGTTGTGGGCAATATCACATCAAAGAGCAGCAAGACTGATCGCTTTCTGTCAACATCACCGATTGAACGACCACGGAACTCAGACTGTGCAAGATGCGGCTTTCCCAGGCCCCGCATTGATTAGTCGTATTTATACCTAGTGAGGCAACCAGACGTAAAGTTTTATGAATCATTTTTTGTGTACCTTGTTACATTATGATGCTGTTGGTGGGTTAAAGCGGGTTTGCACTTAGGCGGCGAAGTTAACACCATTCCCGGCCTGGGCAGCGACAAGCCATAAAACTCTCCGATTGAGACAAGATACAATTGGGCTGAATGACCAGTAGTTACTTTGATGCTGGTCTTTTTTATTTGTGATGATCATGCCCGCTTTACCAGAATTTATGATGCCTGAATTGATCTCTCCTGGGTCAGCCTTAACTGTGGTCGGCCGAGTCAAGGGGCCTGGGGAGACGGGTAATGAGTACATCTTTATTACTGCTAATCCTGGGCCAGTGCGGATCGGGGAATTCGTCTTTTATCATTTACCGCCACTGGATTTATCTAGAACCGATAGAACCGAACCCCCCCGAGAAATTCTTGGCAAAATCTCGGCCTGTAGGTTAGTGGATCACCTGCCGGATCGGATGTTTGCCGATGGAGAACTAGAACCCGGAGCCATCGCGGCTTTGATTGGCTTTCAGTACGACTCCCCAGAACTCTATGAAATTACCGTGGAAGTGATTGGCTTCTTTGATTCTCGCCTAGGCTTTTCCAACCCGCGCCGCCCCCCAGAACCAGGAACCAAGGTTTTTCAAGCAACCGATAGCACTCTCAAACAAATTCTGAATAAAAAAGCTCCCGATGCGGTGGGTTCTGTCCATTTAGGCTCACTGCTACTACGTCCGCCGGAAGCTGTGCCAGTGGCTTTGGATGTTAAGGAACTTGTCAGTACCCACATGGCCATTTTGGCAGGGACAGGATCGGGTAAATCCTATACAGCTGGGGTTTTGGTGGAAGAGTTAATGCTTCCCAAAAATCGGGCTGCGGTTTTAATTTTTGATCCCCACGGAGAATACCATACCCTAGCCGAGTTACGGGGACATCCAGCCTTTCGGGGCGAAGATGGTTATCAACCCCAGGTCAAAATTCTCACGCCCAATAACGTCAATATTCGGGTTTCCTCATTGGACTATTACGACATCCTCAGTCTGTTACCGCAAATGAGTGATCGCCAACAGGCCATTCTCAACAAAGCCTATGCCAATGTGATCAAGAAATATCAGGATAAGCGTTGGGATATTAATGACTTAATCCAGGCCGTGAATGAAGCCGACCGCACCCAGGATGAAGAGGGTAATGAAAAACAAGGGAGTTCAGCCCCGGCCTTAGAATGGAAACTGGATAAGTTAGCTCGCTCCCCCTACTTCCACGCCTTTCAACATCTGGCCCCCCAGGATTTGTTTGCCCCAGGCCAAGTCACGGTCTTGCAAATGAGCGAAATTAGCCAAGAAGAACAGCAGGTGATTTGTGCGGCAATTCTGAGGCAAGCCAACCAGGCCCGGATGAATACTCACAAAGGCAATGTAGGCGCAGGGGATGAAAATTATTTACCCTATCCGGTGTTTATTCTCTTGGAAGAAGCCCATCGGTTTGCCCCGGCCCATGAACCCTCTCGCTGTAAACAGGTGATTCGGACTATTTTGAGTGAGGGTCGCAAGTTTGGCCTGGGGGTGGGCTTAATTACACAACGGCCGGGAAAACTGGATGCGGACGTGATGTCCCAATGCATGAGCCAATTTATTCTCCGGATTGTCAACCCCGTGGATCAAGATAGCCTTAAATATGGCGTGGAAGCAGCCGGACGGGATTTGCTCAAAGAATTACCAGCCCTGAGTAAAGGCCAAGTAATTGTCGCCGGGGCCTGTGTGAATACGCCTTTGCTCTGTCGAGTTAGAACCCGCTTAACAAACCATGGGGGGGAAACCTTAGATGCACCTCAGCTATGGCAAGACTATTTTCAAGCTCAACATCAAGAGGCCCGAGAGGTCAAAGCTGCTTTACCCCAAGGTCGGCCGCGGGGGCGCAAAATTGGCGGTTTAAGTATCGAGTAGGAGAGCTAGACCAGTAACCAACTAAACAACTCTCCCACCGTCAAATGTAGGTCTTGGGCAAATTCTGGTACAGGCAATTCCTCCCCTAATTCATCAAAAGCACGTACCGAATAGTGATTTGTACCATCTGCAACCCCAAAATTAGATGTCTAAGTGAGCTAGTGCTAATTTCGGCCCATAGGTTTCAATAAATTCTCGCCGTGGGGCAACCCGATCACCCATGAGAATGGTAAACATCCGATCTGCTTCAGCGGCATCTTCAATTTCAACTCGCTTCATCATCCGGGTTTCTGGATTCATGGTTGTATCCCACAACTGCTGGGGCATCATTTCTCCTAAACCTTTGAACCGCTGAATGGTGTAGTTAGCATTCTCTGGGAAGCTGGCGATTCGTTCTTGCAACTGACGGTCATTGTAACAGTAGTAATGTTGGCGACCCCGTTCGAGTTTATACAGCGGTGGACAAGCAATATAGATATAGCCTTGATCAACTAAATCCCGTTGATAACGATAGAAGAAGGTGAGCAATAATGTCCGAATATGGGCCCCATCCACATCGGCATCTGTCATGATCACGATCCGGTGGTAGCGTAACTGGCTGGAGTCAAAATCTTCCCCTTTAATTCCCAAGCCCAGGGCAGTAATTAAGGCATGAATTTCCGTGTTTTTATAGATTTTGGCATCGTCTGTCTTCTCAATATTGAGGATTTTTCCCCGCAACGGCAAAATTGCTTGAAAGCGCCGATCTCGCCCTTGTTTGGCACTCCCACCGGCAGAGTCACCTTCGACGATAAAGATTTCTGATTCTGACGGATCCCGAGAACTGCAATCCGCTAATTTACCGGGCAATGTGGAGGATTCTAAAACCGATTTGCGGCGGACCATTTCTCGGGCCCGGCGGGCAGCTTCGGCGGCATTAAAGGCTTGGATGGCTTTTTCGAGAATACTATCCGCGGCCTGGGGACGAAAATCCAGATATTCCGTTAAGGCCTCCCCAACCACCGAGTCTACAATCCCCCGCACTTCCGTATTTCCCAGTTTTGTCTTGGTTTGCCCCTCAAATTCAGGATTGGGAACTTTGACGGAAACAATTGCCGTTAAGCCTTCACGAATATTTTCTCCCGCCAGATTAGAATCACCTTCCTTGAGCTTATTACGCTTGCGGGCAATGGAATTGAGGGTACGGGTTAAAACCGCCTTTAAGCCCTCTAGGTGGGTTCCACCTTCATTAGTGCGGATGTTATTGGCAAAACCCATCAAACTTTCGTTATAGGCATCGGCACACCACTGCAAGGCCACCTCAACTTGGACATCATTTTTTTCGCCCTGGACATAGATCATTTCTGGGTGGAGGGGTTCTTTGTCCTGGATCATGTATTGAATGTATTCCCGGATACCGCCCTCGTAACAATACACTTCCGATTGGGGGATTTCACCGCGGGCATCAATGAACTCAATCCGAATCCCGGCATTTAAGTAGGCCAACTCCCGTAAACGATTGGTGAGAATTTTGGCCTCAAATTCAATGGTTTCGGTAAAAATCTGTCGATCCGGAAAGAAGGTGACAGAGGTGCCGCGGCGGTTCTCTGTAGCTGGGCTAGGCTCAAGCGCCGTCATCGGCACACCCCGTTCATAGCGTTGCGTAAAGACCGTATTATTCCGCCAAACTTTCACTTCTAACCATTCAGAAAGGGCATTAACAACGGACACTCCAACACCATGAAGTCCTCCTGAGACCTTATAACCCCCATCCCCAAATTTACCGCCCGCGTGAAGCACCGTCATCACTGTTTCCACCCCCGACAATCCTGTATCTGGGTGAATGTCAGTTGGAATCCCCCGCCCATCATCCGTTACCGTCACCGAACCATCATGATTCATCTGGATCAGGACATGGTTACAGTAACCGGCAAGGGCTTCATCAACGGAATTGTCCACGACCTCGTAAACTAGATGGTGGAGTCCTTTGGGGCCAGTTGTGCCAATGTACATCCCAGGCCGGGTGCGGACAGGCTCTAACCCTTTAAGAACGCGCAACTGAGCGGCATTGTAATCCAAGGACATGAAAACTCCTTAACGGTCAATCCCAGGCCAATTCACTGGGTAAAATCAAGAAAATGATGATTCCATTGAAAATTCTAGCACAAAAGGGTTAACGGCGATTCACGGCGCACTAGAAGGGAAAAATGCAGGGGGGATGCAACCCGGTTTAATTGTCATTGCTGGGCCGACTGCCTGCGGGAAGTCAGAGGTGGCCCTGAAACTAGCCCAATGTCTAGAAACCGTCATTCTTAGTGGGGACTCCCGGCAAGTCTATCGGGGCCTGGATATTGGCACTGCCAAGCCCACCACAAAACAACAGGCCCAGGTTCCCCATTACTTAATTGATATTTGTGAGCCAACCCAAACCCTGACGGTAGCCGAGTATCAGACCCAGGCCCAAGACTTGATCCAACACTTTCACAGCCAAGATCAAACAGTCCTTTTGGTTGGCGGAACTGGACTCTATCTTCAGTCCATCACCCAGGGTTTATCCATTCCGCCAGTGCCCCCCCAACCTGAACTCAGAGCACAATTGAGTTATCTGGGGCAGGGAGAGATTTATCAGTGGCTCCAAGAGATTGACCCCGTTGCCAGCCAACGCATCCATCCCCATGATCAGGTGCGCACCTTGAGAGCGTTGGAAGTGTATTACGTTTTAGGGATCCCACTTTCCCAGTTACAACATCAGCAGCCCCCCAATTATCCAATGCTATTTTTCGGGCTGGATTATCAAGACCTAGGGAGCTACAGCGGCAAGATTCAGGAACGGGTCAAAACCATGCTGGCCCAGGGTTGGCTCGGAGAAATTGAGTTGCTTGTCAAGGAATATGGCTGGGAATTGCCCCTGTTGCAAACTCTGGGATATCAAGAAATGGGTCGCTATCTCCAAGGGCAGATTGGCTTAGACCAGGCCATTGAGGCCACCACAATCCACACCCGCCAATTTGGGAAACGCCAACGGACTTGGTTTCGCAACCGCATGACATTGGAGTGGTTTGATGCTGCGGACGAAAATCTATTGGATCAGCTTTGGAAACGAGTACAAGAGTTTAGACGGGGCCTGGGGTGATGCTCCATAGCGTGACTCATTTCACGTGAGAGGGGGACAAGTCAGACAATGCTGGATGGGCAGTCTTTTTAAGATCTTGACTCTCTCAGAACCGTCTGCGTAACGCTATAGTTGCTTGTCCTGAGTCAAGTGGCTGGCCTGGTCGAAGGTGAAGAATCGATCCGAACTATTGCCACACCCTCTATCTCCAGGCCCAGAAAGAACTATCTAACCTGAAAGCAGGAGTAAAGAGAGGAATTTACCCCCTATCCAGTGGCTCCAGTGGTGGGTCAGTCCCGCTCTCGTAGGGTGGCAGGCCTAAGCATTAAATAAACACCAGGGCCTGGGTATGCCCGAAAACTGGCCGACTGAATTGTTCTGGCAGATAGTCAGTCTCTTGCTTTAGTTTGGTAGAGGAATCTTCACTGCCCCCCATGTCCAGTATTTACGACAACATAGAACAACCATTACTGCCAGAGCTACAGGCTTACCTCAAGCAGGCCTATCGGGCTGATTTTTGTGTGGGGTATTTCAACCTGCGAGGATGGCGGCAACTCGATCACCATATTGAATTGTTCTCAGGGGGGGCTGGTCAACAATGTCGTCTCCTAGTGGGAATGTATCGGCCGCCCCAAGAAGAACTAAAGCAAGCCCTAGCCATTGGTGAGTTAAACCATCGCATTGATCGAGGAAAATCCCTCAGACTAAAAACACTCATGGCCCAGGAATTTCGTCAGCAGTTGACCTATGGGGCTCCAACCGTTGCGGATGAGGCTGGCTTAAAACGACTCCGAGAGCAGCTTCTGAGCCAAAAGTTAACCGTTAAGCTCTTTTTGCGGCATCTGCTCCACGCCAAACTTTATTTGATTTATCGCCAGGATCGAGCCACGCCCATCATTGGCTATGTCGGCAGCAGTAACTTAACTCTCTCTGGCTTAAGCAAACAAGGGGAGTTAAATGTTGAAATTGTCGATCGAGATGACAATCAAAAGCTGGAGCAATGGTTTCAAAACTGTTGGGAAGATAATTTTTGTCTTGATATTTCCCAGGAATTAGCCGAAATCATTGATGAAAGTTGGGCTGGACGGTCGCTGAAACCTTACTTGGTTTACCTGAAAATGGCCTATCACCTCTCCCAAGAAGCAAGGGATGGGTTAAGCCAATTTCGGCCTCCTTCTAGCTTTGGCCTATTACGGTTTCAAGAGGCAGCAGTTCAGATTGGGGCGCATCACGTCAATAAACGGAATGGGGTGGTCATTGGCGATGTGGTGGGGTTAGGGAAAACCCTAGTCGGTACAGCGATTGCCCACCTTTGCGAAGAAGAATTTGGTACCAGTACCCTAATTATTTGCCCAAAAAACCTTATTTCCATGTGGCAAAGCTATGTTGATAACTATGGACTCCGAGGCAAGGTTATCCCCATTAGTCGGGTTATCCAAGAACTGCCCAATGTTCCGGCTCGGTATCGGCTGGTTTTGATTGATGAAAGTCATAATTTACGGAACAAAGAAGGAAAACGTTACCAGGCCATCAACAAGTACATCGAAGAAAGTGGCAGCCGTTGTATTCTCTTGACCGCAACCCCCTATAACAAAACCTATCTTGACCTCTCAGCCCAACTGAGTTTATTTCTCAATTCAGAATCTGATATAGGCATTAAGCCCGAGGCCTACATCCGCAATCTGGGGGGAGAAATGCAGTTCCAGCGGCAACATAGCTCTATTCCAGTCCGGTCGTTATTAGCCTTTGAGCAAAGTCCTGAACCTGAAGACTGGCAGCAACTCATGAGCCGCTACATGGTCCGCCGAACCCGTAGTTTTATTAAATCAACCTATGCCAAACAGGATGAGCGGGGCTATTACTTAGAGTTTCCCAGCGGTGAGAAATTTTACTTTCCTACTCGCTATCCCCGCACGGTGCAGTTTCCGATTGGAGAACCCGCAAGAGACCCCTATGCCCGTCTTTTCGGTACACGAGTAGTTGATGTGATCAATGCCTTAAATCTGCCTCGCTATGGGTTAGGGGAATATATTGAACCAGAGCCAGCCACACCAGCCAGTTTAGAAGAGGAAAGGTTATTGGTAAATCTGTCCCAGGCCGGGCAACGGTTGATGGGCTTTTGTCGGACGAATTTATTTAAGCGACTGGAAAGTAGTGGGGCGGCATTTTTACTCTCACTAGAACGGCATATTCTCCGTAACTATGTTTATCTGTATGCCCTCCAGCAGAATTTGCCCTTACCCATTGGGGCCCAAGATGCCAAATTACTGGATGCCGTAAATGAAGATGAAGATGAGAACTCCCTACTCAGCCAAATGAGCCAGGACTTAGAAACGGAATCTGATACGGATGAGGGCCTGGATGAAGACACGATTGCCCCCCAAAAGGATTTTCAACAACGAGCAGCAGAAATTTATACCCTCTATCGCCAGCAATACCCCAAGCGGTTTAAGTGGATTCGCCCGGATTTATTTCTGGCAGACCTAGCGGATCATTTACAGGAGGATATTTCAGCCCTAGAGCAGATACTCAATCTAGCCGGAACATGGAACCCAGGCCAGGATCAAAAACTGACTGCCTTAATTGAGTTACTCCAAACCCGTCATCCTACGGAAAAAGTCTTAATCTTTACCCAATTTGCCGATACAGCCCGGTATTTAGAACAAGCTCTGAAACAGGCGAGAATTGATCAAATTGGCCTGGCAACGGGACAAACCGCAACCCCCACGGAATTAGCCCATCGGTTTAGTCCTGTCAGCAATGGTAAGCAAATCCCCTTTGAGTCACAGTTACGGGTCTTAATCGCTACCGATGTTTTAAGTGAGGGGCAAAACCTCCAAGACTGCGCCATTATCCTCAACTATGATTTGCCTTGGGCAATTATCCGATTGATTCAACGGGCCGGGCGGGTGGATCGGATTGGGCAACAGGCCGAAAAAATTCTTTGCTATTCCTTTTTACCAGCCGATGGGGTAGAGGAACTGATCAACTTGCGGGGGCGACTACTCCATCGCTTAAACGAAAACCAAGAAGTGGTGGGGACAGATGAAGCCTTTTTTGAGGATGAGGAGCAACGGGAAGCTCTGCACCATCTCTATAACGAGAAATCGGGGGTTCTGGATGAGGAAGATGAAGGGGATGTGGATTTAACCTCAGAAGCTCTTCAGATTTGGCAAAGTGCGATTGATGCCAGGCCAGAACTCAAAGGCATGATCGAAAAGCTCCCCGATGTTGTCTTTGCCACCCGTGATCATGAACCTAGTGAAATTGATCCAGAAGGGGTTTTAGTCTATTTACGCACTCCGGAAGGAACCGATGCCCTGGCCTGGATAGATAAAGCGGGAAATAGCGTTACCCAATCCCAAATGCGAATCTTACGCCAGGCCCGGTGTAGTTTTGATACGCTCCCCTTACCTCGTCATCCCCAGCACCATGAATTAGTCAAGACGGGGGCAGAACTAATTGCCGAACAGGCCAAGCGTGTCCCTGGAACCTTAGGCCATAAAAGAAGTGCCGCTGCCAGAACCTATGATCGCTTAATGGCTTATACCCAAAGAGTGCGAGAAAAAACACCCCTGTTAGCGACTGGCTCGGAGTGGGAAAGCTTAGAGCGGGCAATTGGAGAAATCCACAACCATCCCCTGAAGCAGAAAGCCATTGCCGACTTAAACCGAGAACTGAAAACAGGCATTAGTGATGAGCAGTTGGCCCAACGGGTGATTTTCTTGCGGGAGCATGATGCTTTATGTGTGATTAACCCAGAAGAACAGCGGTCGGGGGCCCAAATTATTTGCTCAATGGGGCTATTTAACCAGGCCAGTTTGACTGAGTAAATTAGAAAAAGCAAGCTCAGGTAGTGCCATGATCTCAACTAACCTCTATGAAACCGACTTTTATGCCTGGACAGTGGAGCAATCGCAGTTCTTGAAAGCCGGGGCCTGGGAAAACTTAGACATTATTAATTTGACAGAAGAAATAGAATCTTTGGGGAAGCAGCAGCTACGAGAGTTAGAACATCATCTTGGGATTTTACTTGGACATTTACTAAAGTGGGATTATCAATCTAGCTGCCGGAATAAAGTTTGGCAAGTCACGATCCGAGAACAACGGAGAGAGATCAATTACCTTTTGAAAGATAGCCCTAGCCTCAAGCCATATTTACCGGAAGCGATTACAGAAGCATACCTATCAGGAATTGATTTGGCGTTACGGGAGACGGATTTAGATGATCAAGATTTACCCGCAGTTTGCCCCTATACCTCTGAGCAAATATTTGATCCCAATTTTCCGGCAACACTCACCCAGGCCAGGCCATGATCTTTATTTTTATCACTGAGGATTAACTCCATGTCTCAAACTCAAGCACCTCTCTCACTCTATGATCAAGATATTTTACTATGGTCAGAAGATACAGCCGCCAAACTAAGAGCTAAGGACTTTGAGCATCTTGATCTGGAGCATTTAATCGAGGAGGTAGAAGCATTGGGGATTTCTCAAAAGAAAGAATTGCTCAGTCGGTTAACAGTATTACTGGAGCATCTCCTGAAGCGGTGCTATGTTAACTTACCGGAAAATTTCAATGGTTGGGAGATCACGATTCGACATCAACGCACGGAATTAGAAATTCTTTTAGGTTTTGCCCCAAGCCTGAAGAGTCGTTGTCCCGAAAGTTTTAACCAGGCCTGGAGAATTGCCCTCAAAAATGTCCGTCAAGGCTATCCTCAAGTGAACTTTCCCAATGAATGGCCATTCAATCGCTCAGTCGAGAGTCTTTTAAATAATGATGTTTGGCTAAATGAAAACACGGAGAAATAAAATGCCCTTAAACCGTCCCCGCTGCCAGGCCTACCTTAAAAAGTTTGATTTTGAGTCGCTATTCATTGAGGAACTCGGTTGGGATAGTGTTAGCAGAGTACGCTTAACTTTAGAGGCAGACGAAGAATTATTTCAAGTCGAATCTATTGCTGAAAAACGGGGATTTGCGGTCTATTTGTGTACGACCAAGGATATTCCGCCCCGGCCAATGCGGGTTAAACTCGACCGACAACTAACCACCTACACCAAATCCCATTTACTGATTTTTTGTGACCAGGCCAGGACGCAACAACTTTGGATGTGGGTACGACAAGAGCCAGGCAAACCCCTTGCGCCTCGTTTTGAGCAATATCAACCTGGACAATCGGTAGAACGACTCTTTCAAAAACTCCAGGCCTTAGCGATTGCCTTTGAGGAAGAAGAAAAACTGACCCTAGTAGATGTGGCCCAACGGGTTAAGAAAGCCTTTGATGTTGAAAAGGTAACGAAGCAATTTTTCAAACGATTTGAGCAGGAACACAAGCAGTTTCTCAAGTTTATTGAGGGGATTGAGTCAGACTTTGACCGGGCCTGGTATGCCTCACTGATGCTGAACCGACTCATGTTTGTCTATTTCATCCAGAAGAAAGGTTTTTTGGATGGAGATATTAACTATCTCAAAAATCGCTTACAGCATTGCCAGCAGGAGTGGGGAACGGATACATTTCATTCATTTTATCGGCAGTTTTTATTAAAATTATTCCATCAGGGGTTAGGGCAATCTCAACGACCTCCTGAAATTACTCGGCTTTTAGGTAAGATTCCCTATCTCAATGGTGGATTATTTGAAGTCCATCAACTCGAAGAGAAATATGATATTACTTTACAAATTCCTGATGCTGCCTTTGAAAGAATTTTTAGCTTTTTTGATGAATATGACTGGCATTTAGATGATCGGCCCTTACGCAACCAAAACGAAATCAATCCCGATGTATTGGGCTATATCTTTGAAAAGTTTGTCAACCAAAAGCAAATGGGAGCTTACTACACCAAGGAGGACATCACCGAATACATTAGCAAAAATACGATTATTCCTTTCCTGTTTAATGCGGCTGAAAAAGACTGTCAGATTGCCTTTCAATCATCGGGGGTCATCTGGGCTTTACTGTCGGAAAATCCGGATCGGTATCTCTATCCGGCTGTGCTGCATGGTGTTGATTTAGAATTACCAGCGGAGATAGCGGCGGGGATTGAGGATGTTTCGCAACGGGGAGGGTGGAATAAGCCTGCTGCTGAGGGGTTTGCATTGCCCACGGAAACTTGGCGGGAATATGTGGCTCGGCGCAAGCGATGTTTAGAAATTCGCCAAAAGTTAGCGGCTGGGGACATCACGCAGATCAATGACCTGATTACTTACAACCTAAATATTCGCCAGTTTGCCCAGGATGTGATTACCAGTTGTGAAAGTTCAGATTTACTCAAGGCGGTATATCAAGCCATAGAGCAAGTTTCGATCTTGGATCCGACCTGTGGTTCAGGGGCGTTTTTGTTTGCAGCTTTGAATATTTTGGAGCCTCTGTATTCGGGTTGTTTGGAACGAATGCAGGGATTTGTGGATGAGGATGATTTTCGGTTATCCCAAGAGCCAGAAGCAAAACCCCGGTATGACTATTTTCGGCAAGTGCTATCTGAAATGGGCAAGCATCCCAACCCCCGCTATTTTGTCCTGAAATCGATCATGCTCAACAATCTCTATGGTGTGGACATCATGGAGGAAGCGACTGAAATTTGTAAGCTGCGGCTCTTTTTGAAGCTGGTTTCGCAAATTGAACCCCAACCGAAGAAGGAAAACTTTGGCCTGGAGCCTTTGCCTGATATTGATTTCAATATTCGGAGTGGAAATACGTTGGTGGGTTTTACATCTTTGGATGAAGTCTGCAAAGCAATGGCGATGGATACGCAAACTGGCCAGGGGCGGTTAATTTTTGATGATGGGGTGATGAATCGGGTTGTGAATAATGCTGTTGCCGTTGATATGGAGTTTAAGCGGTTTAAGTCGTTGCAGGTTCAAGAACATATTGATAGTGCAGAAATTTCGGAATCTAAGGCCATACTCAAAAAAGCGTTGACGGATTTAAGAGAGGAGTTAGATCGTTATTTGGCGGAAGAGTACGAGAAGGGGTTATCAAAAAATAGTAAAAGGTTTCAGTCCTGGCAAGTTAGTCATCAACCGTTTCATTGGTTTGTAGAGTTTTATCGAATTATCAATCAAGGTGGTTTTGATGTGATTATTGGCAATCCGCCATATGTGGAATGGTCAAAGATAAATAGCTATAAAGTTAGAGCAAAGCATTATCTAACAGAGTCTTGTGGAAATATTTATACAGTCATATGCGAAAAATCCTACAAGATAATACATAAAAATTCTGCTTTTGGCATGATTGTTCCAATGAGTTGCATATCTACAGAAAGAATGCAGGAATTTAGAAATATTTGGATCGCCAATAAATTTATTTCATATATTAGTAATTACTCCGGTGATGCTCATCCATCAGTCTTATTTGAAGGTGTAAAGTTTCGTCTATCAATTTTGATTCAGCTACAATCAAGTAAATCAAAAATATATTCAACACATTTTTATAAGTGGTTGTCTGATGCTAGAGAAGAATTATTTCCTCTGATTGAATACAACGAAGTCCTCGGTCATTTTGTTCAAAATGGCTTAATACCTAAAATCACAGGAAAAACTTATTCATCAATTCTAAATAAATGCTTGACGCAGAAAAAAAGAGTTAGGAATATAATTATTAAAGAAAATTCATACACTGTGTACTCTCATCGAATAGTTGCTCATTTTGTAAAAGCATTTGATTTTATTCCATTTTTTAGTAATGAACGTGATGGCATCAAGAAATCAGAAGACTATAAAACCTTTTCAGTAGAGTCAGAAACCTATAGAGATGCTTTAGTAGCCATCTTAAATAGCAATACTTTTTATATTTGGTTTTCTTTTTATTCGGATGTTTATCATTGTGGTCGTGAAATTATTCTAGATTTTCCTTGCAATTTGAAAGATTTAGTTCAGAATTCTGGTCATCAATTAAGTTCAGTGGTTTATAGATTGATGCAAGATTTTCAGAAGCATAGCATTAGGCGAAGTATCAGATACAAGACGACTGGCATTGTTGAGTATGAAGAATATTATCCACGATTATCAAAGTCAATTATTGATGAAATTGATCGTGTCCTTGCCCAACACTATGGCTTTACAGACGAAGAACTCGACTTCATCATCAACTACGACATCAAATACCGCATGGGCCGAGACTCCGGGGGTGATGAGTAATGAGTAAATTTGAAATCTTCACTCCTCTTAGCTTTACTGTTCGTACATCTGAAGAATACTGGAAAAAACTAATTGTTAAGCATCCTGACATTGCCGACTTAGAGCTAGAGATTCAGCAAACCCTATCAAATCCTGATGAAATTCGCCAAAGTAGCCGTGATCCTAATGTTCTTTTATTTTATCTTTGCCTTAAAGAAAGACGTTGGGTTGTTGCTGTAGCTCGCCGCATAAATGGAGATGGATTTCTGATTACTGCTTATCAAACTGATGCAATTAAAGAAGGAGAAACCCTATGGCACAAGTGAAAATTTATTATGAGCCAGAAATGGAATTACTTACTGTCTTCTGGCAACCTCCCCGCAAAAATCAAATTGCTACTGAGTTGGGAGATGGCGTAATTTTAATTAAAGATGATACAACAGGTGAACCCATTGGCCTGGAGCTTTTGTCCTATCATCCTAGCGATAATCGTCTTGATGCAATTAGTCTTGAGATAGGGCAAGTTGCAGAAGTTTTATAATCACCTGATCCAATAAAATTTAAAACTACTTCACTTCGGGGCCTGGGACAATGAAAGCGCAGATTAAACCGGAAACCTTGCAAGATTACCTAAACCTGAGCTATCCAATTACTCTTTATCCCGACCCCCAAGGTGGCTATACCGTTATATTGGCAGATTTACCTGGGTGCATTTCCCAAGGCGATAATCTCGAAGAAGCTGTTGCCAATATCCAAGAAGCTAAACTGGCCTGGATTGAAACGGCCTGGGAATGTCAAGGAGAAATGTTAAAAGACTGACCATTAAGCATTTTCCGACTTATCCCCGTCTTACCCTAAATGAGTAACGCTATAGACAAGGCCTGGAGTGATGCCCACTTTAGCCTGGTGATGAAGGAGCTACGAATATGGAGGGATTCGAACCCCCGACCCTCAGAACCGGAAGGTGAAAGTCGGGTATCTTCAACCCTATTACCAACAATACCTTTGGCATTCTCAATAGCGAATGATACCCATTCCTCAAGAGGATTTAGGCTTTGTTAAACCAGGCTACCTTGGCGAGAAAACCTAAAATCATTGGAGATTGTCTTAAGTCGTTTGGCTTAAACGCTGCTGCATTTGAGTAATAGCATTTTGTTCAGAGAGTGGATCGGCTGGGTCAATCAAGATTGCCCGTCCAGACTCATTTAGCTTATCCATGTAGGCATGGAAAGCTGCCTTGTCGTCTCTGTGGCTAAGAAAATAAGCCTTGACCTCATCTAGTGTCATTGCCGCAAAATTAACTTGACTCATAACAATTCTCCATTGGGCTTAATTTGTAATTCGATAGACTCTTCTACTCCTGCCAGGATGAATAAATTTCCAGTTCTCTCATCAAGTCTGACAATATGGATCGGCTGAAAAGCAACATTAGTAATCCAGTGGCTCTGACGATAAAGACTCAATAACTGCAAGGGAGTCGGTTCAACCATTACTAGAACCCTGTCCATCGGTCGGTTCATCTGGAGACTGACACATTAACTCACGCTCTGCCGCCTCTGTAATAACCCGCCGCAGCCATTCAGAACGATTAGGTAACTTCCTGACTAGCTCATCAATGTCATAGGTTAAAGCGACACATACCGGCTGTGCAGTGGGTTTATCTTTTGGGATAAAACGCCCATTTGCCCTTGGTTGCTCAGGATACAAAGGGTTTCTATTTTTTGCCATAGCTAAACACACTGGAACAGCTTCATTATAAGCGTACAGAATCGCATATAAGCCAGTCCTATCATAGTTACGCTTATAAGCCAAGTATTCTTATGCCACAGACCTTGATATAGACGCTTATAAGCGATAGATTAGAAATTGTAGAGGGAAGGACAACCGACCAAAGTAGACCTTCCCATCACCCTTTACAGGTAATTTCATTATGAGACTGATTCAAGCAACCGTAAAATTCCAGTCCCGCAACGTTAACACCCGCTACGGAGAAAAGAGCAACGCTGTTTTTATCCTGACTGATGGAGATGAGGTGACGGTATGGGGGCCAGCTGATCATGCCCCATTATTCAACTTGGTTAAAGGTCAATCCGTAACCCTTGGATTGAATAGCGGTGGTAAATATAGCCTTGTAGAATCGCCTACAGCACCGACTAAAACCGAGATTAAGGTATCTTGCCCCAATGCTCTACAAACCTATCTGGATGAACAGGCTACCCTATATCGGGACTGTTTTCTGACTGCCAGTAATGCGATGGCTGGGTTAATTGACTCTGAGGAAGGGTTTAGGGCAGTGGCAACCACCTTATTTATCCAAGCTCAGAAAGAATATCCCAATCTTAAGGCACGGGTTCAAGAATTTAAGCATAGTCCCGAATTGCCGATGATCAGCCGACCACGCCCCACGGTTGTTAACGGTCGGTCTATTGATTAATTAACCAGGACTGGGGAGTGACTAACCAGGTTCTTTTGTTCACTTACTTTGAGGATTATTTTATGAACGCAACTCTTGAGAAAACAGCAACCGAGAAAACATTGGATGAGGCGGAATCTTTGAGCATTGACCTAACCGGACAAATCCAAATCCTGCACAATATCTTGATTGCTCATCATGCCGGGTGTGAGGAACTAGATGAGGATGTTCTGTGGGGGATGCAATCTATTCTCAAAGATTGCTTGGATAAGTCTGGGTTCATTCGTGATGCACTGATTCGCAGGGGATAAGTCAATCTCTTCTAATCTCGATTTAATGCCCCTTCTAGGCGATTCTAGGAGGGGCTTTGCCAAAATTGACACTACTAACGGAGTGCGATAGTATTTAGGTGTGATTCGGAGTTTTAAGTGTAACGAGACTAAAAAAGTCTTTGAGGGCTTGAAGTCTCGATACTTCCCCCCAGACATTCATGCAACCGCACAGCGAAAGCTGTTGATGGTTCATGCTGCTAATAAAATTCAAGACCTCAAAATCCCGCCAGGGAATCGGTTAGAGAAACTGGTAGGCGATCGAGAGGGTCAGTATAGTATTCGCATTAATAGTCAATGGAGGGTCTGTTTTAACTGGACAGAAGGCAACGCCGATCAAGTTGAGATTGTGGATTATCACAAATGAATAATAAAGCTCCAAATATAATCCATCCCGGAGAAATTCTAAAGCTGGAATTTTTAGAACCCCTGGAAATCACGGCTTACAAGTTAAGCAAAGATATACAGGTCTCCCAGACCCGTATCAGTGAAATTATTCAAGGAAAACGCTCTATTAGCGCAGATACGGCTTTACGCCTATCCCGTTACTTTGGGACAACACCCGAATTTTGGCTAAATCTCCAGGCACATTTTGACCTGACAAAAGCCACTAAAGCCCATGCACGGGACTATGAAAAGATTCCTATGGCTCAATTCGATAATGCCGCCTAACTATGGGAAATCCCATACACCCCTCAGAATCGCCTAGAACCGGGTTGTTTTCTGATTGGGGAGAATCTTACCCTATCGGCTTAATCTATGCCGTATTCTTCCAATAATTTGTCTATTGCCAATGATTTTGCCCAGGCATCAGCCCCAGGCATTCCGATTAAGGTAGTGGCAGCTTTGGCTAGGGCACAGCTTTCTGATGGGGAAATAGGCAATAATCGCTCACTCTCAGAAAGCATTTTATTTCCCAAGGCAACTTGTTTTTTGCCCAGGTGATTGAACGTGTCTCGGAATTGTGAACTTTGCTCTCTGTGGTGTCGTGCGCTTTCAATAATTTCAATTTCAAGTCTTAATTCTGCCTGGAAATCATCCCAGGCTTTTGCTCTACTTTGCCAATCAAATTGGGCAAAGTATCTCTTGAGAGTTGAAAGATTTTTTTCTGGTAGCAGAACGGTATTATCTCGGATGGCCTGAAGTAACCCCGTTAGGGAACGCCCTAACCCCAGGCTACGGTATGCCATGAAATAACCGTAAGCCTTTTGTGGTTCATGTTCTAGACGTTCCCAAGATGCCATCTTCAGTTAATTCTCTTATTTTTTCTGAGGTTCTGAAAAATTTAATTCAGACATCGGGATTTGATGCCGCATTGACCAATTTTTCAGGAATCCGTCACTACCTGGATGCTGCCCTGTGACCACTCGATAAGCTGCTATACGCTCACTTGGTGGAAGGTCGTATAGAGCGTCAATTTCGGACTTACTCAACAAGTTTCTACGGGCTGACGGGTCGCCTGAGACTTGAATATATTCCGTTTGGGGCCTGGTCAATTCGTAAAAAACGGGGCTTAATCTGTACTATTCGCAGTGCCGAAATAGCCAGCCTCTCTCATCAGAATTGATAGGTGTGGCGTTGCCTTTTAACAGTTCGGTTTTGCGATTTTTCTCTTGTTCTGGTAAGTCTTGAATAGATTGTAATTCGTTTTCTGTAGGTTCACGATCAGACAAAGCCATTTGATTTGCTTCCAATTATTGACAATCTGATTCTAGCGTTAGAATCGGGTTAGCTTCCAATGCTGAAAATCTTCCAGGCCCGATTGCATGGTAGATTTTGCTTTTAGGCATCAAACAACAAATTACAAAGCGGTTCACCCCAGAATCGAAGTGATTTGCCGTTAATCTTGATAACTTGCTCCACACAGTCTAGGAAATTGGTTAGGGTTTTGCGTTCTTTCTCGGTTAGGCTTGAGCGTTCCAATACTGTAAGAATCCGTAACCGCAAATCAGCAATCTGTTTTTTGCCTCGTACCGTGATATTCATTTGTTTTCTCTCAATCAACAGGTTACTTAAAATATAGCAACGGTAAAATCAAAAGGTTAATCTCTCAATTCAATCCCTACCAGGCCCGCCGCCTGGTTTCTTTTTTTACTGGGTTTTACTGACCCTCCACAGCAATCAATCCAATTTCAACCATTCTCAATAACTCCATTGTTCTCTCAATTAGGTATGTGACAGTTACTTCGTGTAGATAGTCCCGTAGCTTTTAGAAGTTGTTCGATTTTGGTGGTTTTGCTGTCATGTTTTTGATTTGCTGTCATGGTCTGGAAATAAAAATGATTATTCTCTGATGGCTATGACAGCAAATAGGATTTATGACAGCAAATACCCTATTTTTGATAAACTCCAAAAAGCTACGGGATTGCTTTACCCTAAAAATTGGCACACACTAGAGTCTCGGAAATAGGCCTGGGAATAGAATCTTTTGGCTTGCGAATCCGTACCCCTAAGAAATAATGCCCCTCCATATCCTTGGCGTGTGAAACTTGCCAGCCTAACTGGTTTTCCAGCAAATCCTTCAAAAGTGGCACAAATCGCTTAATCCCCAAGATTTTCACGCCCGAATCCAGGCAATGCTGGCAATAGTTTGGATAAATCTTTGACTCCCAAAATTCGTAAAAATCTTGGTAAACGTAGCGACTATCCTTGTCCCCAAAGCTCTGACGGCTTTTCTTGCCCAAGCCAACGTAAGTTTTTTCGATTGGGTCAAAAATCAGGCACTCATCTACCCAGGCCGCAATCGGATTTGAGTTAATCAAGGTATCAGCCTTGTATTTCCGCAAGACTTCAGAATCGGTATCCGCCGCCCGAATCAGGGTAGCCACTTCTTCATCTGAGAGTTCCAATACCCAATTGAGCAACCCAGGCAATTCTGAGGCAAAATCACCCGTTACCTTGCCTTTTACGAAACTGATTAACGTCTTTTGCTTATCGCTTGGCACACGGTTAAGAAACGGCACTGTAAGCCGCCGCCGTGCCAGTCCTGAAGTGTAATCACCGCTTTGAATTGTCTCGTTAGCTGCCACAATTACCAGGCACTCAGGCGTATAGGAATCGCCTACGTTTTGATACTTTCGCTCGATTGGAATCGAATCTTGCCCCGTGATTGCCTTGAGAACTGAAACCGTACCGCCATAGTGTTCGCTGTCAGTGATTACCGCTAATCGCTTATCTACCAGGCCCGCCGTCTCGAATCGGTTAGTTTCTAGGCGTTTTAACTCTGTGGTGAAGGAATTGATTAGCCCGACTAGGGCCTGGGCAAACCGGATATAGGTGCTTTTTCCCGTTCCCCCAGGCCCGATTAACTCCAGGTATTTCTGAAGGTCAGTTCTCCCCAATAAAATCGCATTTAGATACGCCCGTAAAATCTCTACTAGAGCTAAATCACCGCCTACAGTTTGAGTCAGCCAAGCAATAATTTTGGGACACTGGGCCTGGGGGAGAAAATCGTAAGGCAGTTGCCAACGTAAATCGAAGTCTGGGGAATGTGGCTCTAATTTCCTGGTTTCCAGATTCAGCACACTATTGACCAAGGGTAGATATTTCCGGTCGGTTAACCAGGCCCGTTCCAACAATTCGACTTGAGCAAGGTAAGCTGCCCCACGAATTAAGTCGGTCTTGAAAGTCTGGTTAGTAGTGGACTTAATCAGGCGAATTAACGCCCGTTCAATCACCCGTGTTTTGCAGATTTTCCAAACTCCAGAATCGTAAACGTACCAGTTTTCAGTTTCCAGGCAATAGCGAAACTTATTAGAAAACTGACTCACGAATTCCGCCGCTAACCCACTCTGACTCCAGACTTCTGATTTTGCGGTTTGGGTTAAAACTTCGGTCTGATTTTCTGAAGTGAACTCACGCCATTCCTCAATCGAATCCCTTAAGCAATCCTCAATCTCTTGATTGCTGAGTCCTTTAGTTTTTAACTCCCGAATCCAATCAAATAGGTCTAGCCCACCGTCTTTAGGCAACCGTTGCCACAGGGGGGAATCAGGAAAAGCGTAAAGCCAGAGAGAACCCGGATAATCGGCAGCAACCGCCTCAGCGTATTTCAGTCCGCATTTATCCCTGTCAGGGCAAATAACTAAAAGTCCAGGGTCTAAAAGGTTCCGATACTGCTCGCTTTTATAGCCGCTACTGCCGCCCAAAGTCGTGATTGCCACAAGTCCTGATTCTTTTAAGGAATCAGCTACAGGTTCACCCTCTACCCAGAAAACGAACTCCCCTTTAGCTTGAGCTTGCGTGGCCTGGTAAAAATTGAACGGCATTACAAGGCTATTTAATTCTTCTGTCTTTTGCCCCTCAATTAAGGACTTCTGCCAAAATTTCCGTTTACCGTCTCCAAAATCTTGCCGAAAGACTTGAATAGTGGGTAATCCTTGAGAGTCGCAATAAATCCAATTTCTATTCTGTTGGGGTCGGTTAGGCTTTTCCCTTTGCAACGGTGCGATTTTATCTCGAATTGCTTTTTTTCCTGCCTCAGTGCCAGCACAGCCACAGCCAAAAGTTTAGTACTTGCCTGTTTTCTGGCAAACCTTGAAATTGGGAGAATCGCACAAAGGGCAAAGGAAGCTGAGTTCAGTTTTAGACTCGTAGCCGCCATCAGAAACTAATTTATCCTGATGGTCACGAATATCAAAGGTCATGATTTTTCTCTCTGAAATTACAGGGATAGAGAAAAACCTTGTAGGGTAGAATAAAGACAAGAATTTTTTTAATCTAACCCACAAGGAAAAGCCTCCCAGACGGTAATCTGAGGGGCTTTTTTTGGGGTTACTTCACTTTTTCAAGCTGCTTTAATCGACCTTGGCAAAAGCGATTGTGCGCTGCTAAGTTCCCGGAAGATTCAGAGGCTAGAAAGTGCCTAATTGCCTCCCAGTCGTAGCGTTTACGGTTCCCAATTCGGACGTAGTGGACACCCGGAATTAAGCTCTTTTTCGTGATTCGGTAAACGGTTTTGGGACAAACGACTAACCTTTCGGCTAGTTCCGACTCGCTTAAGAAATCTGTCACCTGAAAAGTCCCTTTAAGTTCGACTCTTCCAGATTAGGTCTGAAATTTCCTTAGAAACTTAAAGATAAAAATCCTGAAAGCCTCTCTGTCAGGGTTTTACGCTATCTGTAACTATTTAGGCGTAATTTTCGTGAGTGTTGCTTTTGATTTGACGAGAATCTGAGTCAAGGCCATTCTTGCTCTCACCATATCGTTATATTTTTTTTGAAAGTTGTAGTTTAGGTTAGCGAGTGACTGGGATTGAGTAATAAAAATTTTGGTGCAACAGGCGGAAAATGGTACTGATTGAATCGCAATTAATGATCGGTTGATATTTTGCTGGTGTTTCATTACTCGTGTAGCAGTTTCATTCGTGTTAACCACTAAGAACATGACTAATTGATGCTCTAGGACTAGATATGACATCCAGGCTGGTACTCGCTCGGATTCGGACTTAAGTCCATCAATTTTCGGTAAATACCCCTCAGAGTGCATCTCGACTAGAACTTTTTTTAATGCCAACCAAAGCTCACACTCACCCAAAACCATGGGACGGGAAAATTCATTATTTTCTCGACACCTGGGGAGTGGGTAACTTTTCATGATTCCCTCAATCTCCGTTCTGATAAATTCGGCTATCACATATCTGCGGTAAGTCAAAATTTCTCTACCAATATCGGTCTGCCAGTAAGGAGTTCTGTCTGGCATCCATAATCGACTAAGCCACTTATGCCAGTAATCTGCTTCAGATGGCAAAACCACCCAAGGGTCTAAGCAAGCGTACATTTCTTACCTCTCAATAGAAATTAGGTAGAGTCACTTTTTCGATTTGATGAGCGTAGTTTTTGAACATGACTTCTTTTGTATGTCCACTCAAACGAGCTACGGTAATCGGGTTATAGCCCTCATGCAAAAGGTGGCTTACAAAGCTGTGCCTTGCCAGGTAAGGATGCCCTTTTTGTTCCAATTCACCCATGATTTTTTTCCAGGCCCGATTCCTGAAATTGTGAAGATCAATATATTTCCCTTCAGGGCTTGGAAAAACCAGATCATCAGGCAAGGGATGTCTTTCCAAACTCAGAGAATAGAGAACTTGCCTTAAGGTTTCTGGAATGGGTAGAGTTCTGGATTTGTTGGTTTTGGTAGCTTTTAATGTTTTGCGGCTATAGGAAAATCCAATCCAGGCCTGGGAGAAATCCTCAGTTAAATGTCGCCACTGCAAAGCAATTAGTTCACCCGGTCGGCAACCCAGGCTAAATAGTGCCAAGACAAAAGGATAATAATGCCGATAATATGGATTTCGGCTGAACGCCTCTAAGATTAGTTGCCCCTGTTCCTTAGTGAATGCCTCATATTCTTGCCGGGGCGGTACTTTGATAGTCAATCCTTCTACCGGATTGACTGAAACCAAATCTTGACCAATTGCCCACTTGAACATCGCATTAAGGAGGACTAATTGCTTTTTAGCGTAAGATTCTCCATTCTGACCTGTTAGCCATGCCAAAAAATGCTGCCCATCATCCACGGTCACAAGTGATTTACCGTACCGCCTCAGGGTCGAGAGAACTGGATTATAAGTAGAGTCTTGAGTTGCCAGAGAGATTTTCCCTGTTTTCAACTTATAGACGGTAAATCGTTCCCACAGTGATAAAACATCAGTCTTTTTTGTTGCCAGAGACTCTGGTTTATATTTCTTAAGAGAACGGTCAAAATTTCCAGAGAGCATATCAAGTTCAATTTCTCTGGCTTTTTTCTCTGCCACAGCCCAACCAGTCGGACTATCACTGATACCCAAATTGATTGGCAGACCCTGAAACCCTTGCCACTTCGTTAATTCTCAATAAGACTTGATACCCAAATGATACCCAAACTTGTCCGAAACTGTCCACAAGAGTCTTATTTTGTCCTGTTATTGAGACTAGCCTATTAAGATATTAAAAAGGGGCAAACCCGGAAATGCTTACCCCATAAGGTTTTTAACTTACGAACATGGAGGGATTTGAACCCCCGACCCTCAGAACCGGAATCTGATGCTCTATCCACTGAGCTACATGTCCACGGGCTCTAATTATAGCCCAATTTTTCGGCTCTTGTTGCTGTTCTGGGTTGACATTGGCCCAAGGCTCGGACTAATTCCGGAATTTTAATGGGCTTACTGAGATAATCATCCATCCCCGCGTCTAAACAAATGTCTCGATCCCCCTCCATGGCATTGGCCGTCATGGCAATGATCGAGGGACGATTTTGCGAGGGCCAGGCCCTGATGATTTCTTGAGTGGCCGTAACTCCATCCATTTCTGGCATTTGCATATCCATCAAGACCACATCATAGGGTTGTCGTTGGAGTGCTGCGAGGACTTCCAGACCATTGGCCACCACATCTGCCCGATATCCTAAGCGTTCTAAAATTCGCAAGGCAACCATTTGATTCACCTTATTATCTTCTGCCAGCAATATTTTCAAGGAGGGGAGATGTTTGGCCAAATCAGCCATCGAAGTTTCTGGGGAGAGGGTTGTGGGTTTTTGGAGAGTTTGGCTGGCCTGGGACTCATTCAAGATGCGTAATAGGACATTGAAAAGGGCGGATTGTTTGATGGGTTTAGCAATGGCGGCGACAAAATGTTGACTGGCAATGAGGTCATTTCCCTGGCCAACGGATGAAAGCATAACTAAGGGGAGATTTTTATGGGTCTCCAGAGCATGAATCGCTTGTCCCAGTTCCAGGCCATTCATTTGCGGCATATGGAGATCCAAAATTGCCAAATCAAACCTAGCCCCCGCTTTTAGGGCCGTCAACGCCGATTGCGCATCCGGATAGGCTTGGGGTTCCATTTGCCAGGATGTCGTTTGTAACTCTAGAATTTGGCGGTTGGTGGCGTTATCATCCACAATTAAGACTTTCCGGCCTTGAAGAGAGGCAATTGTGTGGGAGGGGTTTTGTTCCCCGGCCTGGAGATTAACGGGCATCGTAACCGTAAAGTAAAAAGTTGATCCCGTGTTGGTGAGTTGAGAGGGGGGAATTGGGGTAAACGCTAAGGCGGGTTGTCCAGCTTGGGCCAGATTACCACTATCATCCCGACTTTCCAGCCAAATTGTCCCCCCCATCGCCTCTGCTAAACGCTTACAAATGGCCAAGCCCAGGCCAGTCCCCCCAAAATAGCGCGTTGTTGAAGCATCCACCTGACTAAAGGGCTGAAATAGGCGGGTCACGCCCTGAGGAGAAATACCAATCCCCGTGTCACGAATCGCAAATTGAAAGACATAGGGCTGGAGAATGGGGCAGTGGGGATGTTCTGTTGCCTCTGGAGTGGGATCGGGATGATCAGGAGTGAGCGGATGGGCCTGGATATAAAGTACCACTTCCCCTGCCGCCGTAAATTTCAAAGCATTCCCAATCAGATTAACTAAAATTTGTCGTAATCGCCCCATATCGCCCGTCACCGCGACCGGGGTATTAGGTTCCATGTGATAGGCCAACTCCAAGCCCCGTTCATTAGCCCGCCCGGCCAGCAAATCTAAAGCTTCCTCAGCACAGGCCCGGAGGTCAAAGGGATAGGATTCAATTTCTAGTCGTCCTGACTCAATTTTGGAGAAGTCTAAAATATCGTTAATTAGGCTGAGTAAGGCATCGCCACTGGCCCGGATTGTATTCAAAAACTCATGTTGCTGTTCGGTTAATTCCATGTCTAACAACAAGCCAGTTAAGCCAATAATCGCGTTCATGGGGGTGCGGATTTCATGACTCATGGTGGCGAGGAAGTCACTCTTAGCCCGACTCGCCTGTTCTGCTGCGTCCTTGGCCTGGGCCAAATATTGTTGCTGCTCCATAGCCTGAGTAACATCTTCGTAGCTGCCGATATATCCCGTCAGTTGATCATTGGCAAAAACTGGCACCCCTCGCCCAATCATCCATCGCTCCTGCCCATCTCTAACTAAGCGAAACTGATGCTGCCAGGATGTTTGCTTTTTAACACTATCAAACCAAGAATTCACCATTGCGTCCCGATCATCGGGATGGGTAAAGTTCACCCAATCCCCGCGGGTCAATTCTGTTTGGGAAAGTCCATAAATTTCTAACATTTTCTGGTTGGCATAGGTATTCATTCCTTCGGCATTGGCCTGGAACACACCCACCGGCAACATATCACTGAGATAGCGAAATGTGCGCTCACTTGCCTCTAAAGTTTGATTCAGATGATATTGGCGTAACTGTTCCCAACTAATTTTGGCGGAAACACCAGCCACTGCTAAGGCCAAGAGGCAAAATAATCCAATGAATTGCAGCCGTAAGGGAGAAGTCGAAGCCGAGAGAGCCTGATCTGAAATACGGGAAACAATAATATAGCTGTGATTGGTCTGCTTTGTCCCTTGGGGGGTAATTCGCTTAAACGTAAACAGGCCATCAGCAGTTTCAATCTGCCCAGATGATTGGGTTTGGAGCAGTTGCCACACTTGGGGATATCGTTGGGCAAAGGATTGTTTTTCTAAAGATGGAAACATGAATGACCAATGATCATCCGGCTGTTCTCCAAGAATCCACTCCCCTTCAGCATTCAATAATTGACAAGGGCCTAGGGGGCTAATGCAGTTTTGTTTAAAGTCCTTAAATAGATCATTGGCGGTGTAATCAACCACAAGGGTGCCTTGAAATTGACGGGTTTGCGAAAAGATCGGCGTAACAAAACGAATCAATGGATAGTATGGTTGGAGGATTCGTCCTGAATCGGTTTTTAACTCTATGGAATTGGCTTGAACTTCTTTAGGCTGCCATGTTCTCAGGTCTGTGGAATCAAAGCCTAATGATGTGGCCAGTTGTCTGTCGAGTTGAGGTTGACTCAGTTGGGCCTGGTGCTGGGAATTTAAGACAAAGCGGGCAATTTCTACACCATCTGGATTAAGAAAATGCAAGGCATCGTAAAGCCCCTTATTTTGGGTGTAGTCTTTAATGTCTCTTAAATAGTAGTCTGGGGCCGTTATACCCTTTTGCAAGATGGTTTGAACACTACTTTGAGAACCAAGGGTACGAATATCGGAAATGACTCGTTCATAGGTGTTACTAATGGTACTGATGCCCCGCTCAATTTTGGACTCTTCCCGCAATTGGTAATCCAACCGAGTATTATTTTTCTGACTTGTGTAAATGTAACCCAGAAATAAGCCAATCACGACTGACAGAGGAGCAAATATGAGGAGAAATCGCTGGCCTAAAAAACGCGCATCATTGATCATGATTGGGGTTTGACCCACCCTAGAGACGATGATAGCCTTGACCTGGAGACTATTCTTAGCCTAACCTATTGGCTTTATCAATTTGGAGGCTCAGGAGGGCCCTAAAAAGTCTGATGCACCAGTAATTGGCTCAAGCCCCAGGCCAGGCCAGCAGTCCCTAAGGGAACCGTCAAATTATCAATCCCCCAACGGGAAAATGTCTCCAGGCCCGTTGCAAACACCCCCAAGACAAGGGCAATGAATATTACAGATACCCCTCCCAGATTTCCCTGTAACCCCAAAACCAGGCCAGCAATCACCATAGTCACCAGGGCCATCGTCAAGGAACCTTCCCAGCTTTTTTTGATCCCGCCAACTTGATAGGGATGCCGCCCCCAACGCTGACCAATCATCGCGGCCAAACCATCTCCATAGGCCATGGTTAAAATCCCTAGGGCTGGATAAGCAGGGGCAGTCGGCCAAAACCAAGCCAGTAAAACGCCAATACTAACGGCATAGAAAAATGTGCCCCAACTTTGGCGGCCAATGCCACTGATACTGGGTAAAACTGGATAGCGGTAAGAAAGCAGCGTTAACCCACTAAAGAAAATGGAGGCAATAATCCCCAAAATAGCGGGAATCTGAAACCACCAGGCCAGGAGAATAATATTACCCGTGCCAATGTGAACAATTTTGCGAGAAACTTCGGCTCCCCAAGTTGTCCAACGATAGGTCAATTCTGCTGTGAGTAAAACAATACCAAGCCAAGCTATCACAATCCCCACACCTAAACTATGGGTTTGAATCAGGGTGAAAATTTGATTGGGGGATAACTCAGGCATAATTCAAACAGAATCCATCATCGTTTGCTACTTGCTATAGTTGTCCTAAGATCAAGCACTGGAAACCCCTCAATCCATAAGTTTAGGGATACAAGTCGTGACACCCCAATTTGATTATCCACGGGTTACTGACGAATTACTCAATCAAATCATTCAGAAAATTATCAGCGTGGGGACACCGTTGCAGATTATCTTATTCGGCTCCTATGCTCAAGGCAATGCCAGACCGGACAGTGACCTCGATATATTGATTGTGGAGGAGTCAGAATTACCTCGCCATCAACGGGCATCCCGCTATTACCAAGCCACAACAGGTTTATTTCCGAAAAAGGATATTACGGTATGGACGATGGCCGAAATTGAGGCCTGGTCAGCCGTACCCAATGCTTTCATTACCACGGTGTTAGAGCAGGGAAAAGTTCTCTATGAAAGACCGAAATGATCTGGCTCTTGGTTGGTTTCGCAAGGCAGACAGCGACTTAACGGCTGCGGAAGTGATTTTGGGAACGTCTGGCCCCTATGATACTGTCTGCTTTCATGCTCACCAAGCTGCTGAAAAATATCTCAAAGGGTTCCTGTCATTACAAGGTATCGCAATTCCCCGCAGTCATGACCTTTTAGAGCTAAATCGCCTGTGTGGGTCTCTTGCATCAGTGTGGGTCGTTGATAAGCAACTTCTTGCTGAGTTAATGCCCTTTGCAGTAGAAGTTCGCTATGACTTAGATTTTTTCCCTGAACAAAGCGAGGCCGCTTCAGCGTTAGCCATAACAAAGCAGATTCGAGATGCTGTCCTGCGGGTGATTGATCTACCCTAAATGACGATCTGGAATAGGCAGTGTATTCTTCTTGAACGTAATTATGAGGTTAATCCTAGTCATTAGGAATAAAAATCGTTATGCGGCTAATCTTAGGGTCTTGTGCTTGGTTTTGAATTTCCTCCAGTCGCTGGGCTGATAAGGGCTGTCCCCTAAATAGTTCCTCTGGGGTCGGGCCGGTATTGGGATAGTGAATATAAATCCCCCCGCGAAACTCTCGAAAGTTTGAGTCATCGGCTCCGGCAACAAACTGGCCTGGGCGGTTGAGGGGTTCACCTTGTCCATTGGCGGTGGCTAGGGGGTCGCCCAATTTGACTCCACGATTGGTTTGGCCCCGGAAAAAAGGCTCAGCTACAGAAAGGCTGGACAACTTTAATTCACCACAGGCCGGGTATTTTGCTAAAAAAGCTTTGAGGTTTTGATAAATCTCTGAGTGGGTTCTAAGGACACCGGCTTGGTCTTGACAGGCTCTGGTAACAATGAATAAAAACGCGGCCTGGCTACCTTGAAAGTTAAGTTCAATGCCTTGCTCATCCCCATAGATTAGAGTCACTTGACCCGCGCCGATTTGATTGACAAACCCAGCCAATGTTGTTTTTCCCAATTCTAAATTCCCCAAGCCTTGGCCTGGAATCAGAGTTTTAGTCGCGTAGGGAGCTAGGGCTTTAGAATTGGCATCAAAAAATCCAAAACAACCTGTCAGCCCAGTCCCCAGAAACAGAGAAATAGCTACGGAGAGGTTAGGGACTGTCCTAAACATTGAAATGAGTCTTCCAGATGTTGGAATTAGAGTTTACTGCCACACTCTGGACAAAAGTGATGGGTCGAGATGGTTTTAGCTCCACAACTTGGACAGTAAATTAACTCCGCAGCTTTTTCCAGGGTGCGTTTTTCCGGCAGGCCAATCATTTGGGCATTACTCTTCCCAGGAGCCACCATTGGATAGCAGTTTTCATTTCGCACCACATGGGCATCAATGAGTACCGGGCCATCGTAGGCTAGCATCTCGGCAATGGCAGATTCTAATTCATCCCGATGGTCAATTCGCAGCCCCCGTACCCCAAAAGCCTCAGCTAACTTCACAAAGTCCGGCATTCCGGGTTCCATATTGGAGTGGGAATAGCGTTCTGCGTAAAAAGCCTCTTGCCACTGACGCACCATGCCCTGCCAGAAATTGTTAATAATGACGGTTTTCACCGCAATGCCGTACTGGGCCAGGGTGGCCAATTCTTGGAAGTTCATCTGGAAACTGGCATCACCACTAATGCAAATCACCTGTTGCTGCCCGACGGCCATTTTCGCTCCCATCGCTGCTGGTAAGCCATAGCCCATTGTCCCCAGGCCTGCACTAGAGATCCATTGCCTTGGCCCGTTTTTCAGGAATTGCGCCGCCCACATTTGATGCTGCCCCACATCGGTGGTAAAAAAGGCATCCGGGGCCTGGACTCCCAGTTGATGAATCACCTCTTGGGGCGAGAGCTTACCCTCTGGATGGGGAATCACTAAGGGATAGTCCGCTTGCCAATGGCGAATTCGCTCTAACCAGGCCTGGGTTTTGCTGGGGGTGGGTGGTTCACTGTCCCGAATCAGGGTGAGTAATTCCGTTAAGACAGCCCGGACATCGCCAACAATCGGCACATCAGGAGCGCGATTTTTACCCACTTCTGCCGGATCAATGTCAATGTGAATCACTTTGGCCCGGGCCGCAAATTCATCAAGTTTCCCCGTCACCCGATCATCAAACCTGGCTCCCACTGCAATCAAGAGATCACATTCACTCACGGCAAAGTTGGCATAGGCGGTTCCGTGCATCCCCAGCATTCCCAGGGCTAATTCATGGGTTTCATCAAACGCGCCTTTCCCCATTAGGGTGGTGGTGACGGGAATATGGAACTGCTCGGCCAGATGTTTAATTTCCGTATGGGCCCCGGCGGCAATGGCTCCCCCACCCACATATAACAGAGGGCGATGGCTGTGGCGGATTAACTTCAGGGCCTGGGAGACTTGGCGGGCGTTTCCTTTGACGGTGGGTTTATAGCCAGGCAGTTTGACAGTCCCGGGGGCAATGGGTTTATAGGGACATTCCTCCAGGCCAACATCCTTGGGAATATCCACTAAGACGGGGCCGGGGCGACCAGTACTGGCAATATAAAAGGCTTCGGCAATGATCCGGGCCATGTCCGCGGCCTGGCGCACCACATAGGAATGTTTAACAATCGGCAGTGTAATCCCGTAAATGTCCGTTTCTTGAAACGCATCTGTGCCAATGGCATGACGGGGAACTTGGCCGGTAATTACCACCATCGGAATCGAGTCCATATGGGCTGTGGCAATGCCAGTGACAAGGTTTGTTGCCCCCGGCCCCGATGTCCCAAAACATACCCCAACCTTCCCGGTGGCCCGTGCATAACCATCAGCAGCGTGGGCGGCCCCCTGTTCATGGCGGACTAAAATGTGGCGAATATCTCCGCGGGCCTCAGCACGGTATAGCTCATCATAAATTGGGAGAATCGCCCCACCTGGATAGCCAAATATACACTCGACCCCATGACGACAAAGGCTATCGAGGAGAATAAATGCACCAGTTGCACGCACAGGCCAACCTCACAGACAAGCACTAAAGAAAGCTAGGTAATTTTTGAGAAAAACTAAAGCTAATTTTATTAATTGTAATTGGGTTCCTTGGAGTGTGTCGAGATAGCTGCCGCAGACATGGGCAGATACTTAATATTTTGTTACAAGTACTCCTAAACCAAGATAAATTGGGGGTTCTGATGGCGGCAAAATGTTAATTCATACCATAGCTGGCCATGATTTGCAGCGGATCATGCCCGATGATTTTTGCATCAGAACTATAGAGTATTGTTAAGCCCAGTATTGATTGTTAAATGGTGCTGTTATTCAGGTAGTTTATGACGGATAAATTGTTTCCCCCAGGCCTGGAGTCTTTAGCGGGTGATCTTGTGGTCTCCTGCCAGGCCCCCAGTGATTCTCCCTTGCATGATCCAATGGTGATTGCCGCGATGGCGAAAGCTGCGGTGATTCAGGGGGCCGTTGGAGTGCGGATTGATAGTCCTGCCCATGTGGCCGCTGTCCGGAAAGTGGTTTCAGTCCCGATCATTGGCCTGTGGAAACAAGTTAGTCCCGCCTATCCGGTTTATATTACCCCCCGATTTGATCAAGCCGAAGCGGTGGCCTTAGCTGGAGCCGATGTGATTGCCATTGATGCAACTAGCCGCCAGCGTCCAGAAGATTTAGCCGGGTTAATTACCCAAATTCGGACTGTTCTCCGTAAACCAGTGATGGCCGATATTGACTCCTTAGAAGCCGCCGCTGCCGCCGCCCAGTTGGGTGTGGACTGTGTGGGGACAACCTTATTTGGCTATACGGAATTAACAGCCCATGAAACACCCCCGGCCTGGGATTTATTACAGCGATTAGTGACCACGATGGCAATTCCTGTGATTTGTGAAGGGGGGATCAGTTCACCAGCCATGGCCCGCCAAGCCTTAGAGTTAGGAGCCGACTGTGTTGTTGTAGGAACAGACATTACCGGAATTGACCTGAAGGTTCAAGCCTATCTGCGAGGGATCCGTAACCCTTAAGCGTCCGTCATAATTAAGCTAATTGCTCCGATTCGGGATGGATCATGTCCCAGGCCACTGCCCCCCAACTCTACAGCCCTGAAGAATATCTGGCATTTGAAGAAACTGCCCGAGAGCGACATGAATATATTGACGGAGAAATCAGGCTCATGCCCGGCGGAAGACGAAACCACGCCAAACTGGGTGGAAGGCTTTTTTTTCTCTTGACCTTAGCCCTTGATTCTCAACCCTATGAGATTTATCCCAGTGATATGCGGATCTGGATTCCAGCCAGAAACGTTTATACCTACCCTGACTTAACCATGACGCTTTATCCCTCCCAAACTCAGCCTGGCCGAGACGATGTGGTGATCAATCCAGTGTTAATTGCGGAAGTCTTATCAAAGTCAACCCAGGCCTATGATCGGGGTGAAAAATTTGCGATTTACAAAGCGATTCCTACACTGCAAGAATATCTATTGATTGATCAATATCAGGTTGAAGTCTGGCAATTTATCAAACAACCGGATGGTCAATGGCAGGAAATAATTCTCAGTGGATTAGACGCAACTCTAACCTTAACGTTTGCCAATGTCACGATCCAATTAGCTGATCTGTATCAAAAAACTGACTTAATCCCTTAACCCTCATGATCTCTATCAGCCCCCTCACCCAACGCTACAGTCCCGAAGCATATTTGGCACTTGAAGAGACTGCCCGAGAGCGACATGAATATATTGACGGAGAAATCAGACTCATGCCTGGGGGAACCCGCAATCATTGCAAACTGGGGATTTGGCTTTGTGTTCTGTTAACCTTAGCCATTGACTCTCAGCCCTATGAAGTTTACAACGGTGATATGCGCCTCTGGATTCCGCAGCGAAACGCTTATACCTATCCTGATTTAACGATTGTTCCTCAGCCCTCCGAAACTCAGCCTGGCCGAGACGATGTGGTGATCAATCCAGTGTTAATTGCGGAAGTCTTATCAAAGTCAACCCAGGCCTATGATCGGGGTGAAAAATTTGCGATTTACAAAGCGATTCCTACACTGCAAGAATATCTATTGATTGATCAATATCAGGTTGAAGTCTGGCAATTTATCAAACAACCGGATGGTCAATGGCAGGAAATAATTCTCAGTGGATTAGACGCAACTCTAACCTTAACGTTTGCCAATGTCACGATCCAATTAGCTGATCTGTATCAAAAAACTGACTTAATTCCTGAAAAATGATGATGTCTGCAACTACCTTAAATCAAAGTTATCGCTCTCAAGAGTATTTAGCATTTGCAGAAACTGCCCGAGAGCGATATGAATATAGTGACAGAGAAATCAGGCTCATGCCCAGCGGAACCCCTAACCACAAGAGCATATCTGGAAATTTTCTATTTCTGCTCAAGCTAGCTTTACGTTCTCAGCCCTATAAAATCTTCCCTGTCAATCAACGACTGTGGATTTCCGCAAAGAACATATATACGTATCCCGATCTAATCGTGACACACCAACCCATTAAACTTAAATCGGATCGGATTGATACTGTCATAAATCCATGGTTAATCGCTGAAGTGCGATCTAAATCAACTCGTAATTATGACTATGGAGAAAAATTTCCTGCCTATGGCACTATGGGTCGTTTGCAAGACTATCTTCTCATGGATAAATATCAAATTCAGATTGATCACTGTACCAAACCATCTCAGTCTCAATGGTTGTTAACCGTTTATAACGCGTCTGATCTGAACTCTATCTCCAGATGTGTTGGGTATTCAGATCAAAATCGCGGCTATTTGTGAGGATATTGAGTTTGAGTCTCCTGAGTCAGTTTAAGTTTTACATTGTGAATCTAAATCAATGAACCGAATTAACCCGTTCCTTGGCCTGGACTATCTTCCCGCATTTCAATCCCTCGGTGATCTTTACTCGGATCCGGTGGCGGCGGCCGAATTTCCTCAACATCTGTTGCGCTTTCGGAATAATCAGATCTTAGGGATTCTTGGCCTGGATCCCGATCGGGTTACGGATGAAGATTTTATTGCCGCCTTTGGCAAGTTTCAAGACCGCGAACCCCTCCTGGCCATGCGCTATCACGGGTATCAGTTTGGTGAATATAATCCCCGTTTAGGTGATGGGCGTGGTTTTTTATATGGACAGGTGCGGGGCCAGGATGGGGAACTTTACGACTTCGGCACTAAAGGCTCTGGCACAACTCCCTATTCACGGGGCGGGGATGGCCGCTTAACCCTCAAAGGCGGGGTGCGGGAAGTTTTAGCCTCAGAAATGTTGGCTCGCTTAGGGGTGAGAACCTCTCGGGCCTTGAGTTTAATTGAAACCGGGGAACAACTCTGGCGCGGCGATGAACCCTCTCCAACACGCTCAGCCGTCTTAGTCCGGTTTAGTCGCTCCCATATTCGTTTTGGCACCTTTGAACGTCTCCATGCCCTCCAACGCCCAGATTTAATTCCCCCCCTCCTTGATCACGTTTTAGAGTATTACTATCCCCACTTATTACACCGAGAGAATCCCTATTTAGATTTCTATCAAGAACTGGTGACCAAAACCGCAAAATTAGTGGCGCAATGGATGGCAGCGGGATTTTGTCATGCGGTGTTGAATACGGATAATATGTCCATCACGGGGGAGAGTTTTGATTATGGCCCTTTTGCCTTTATTCCCACCTATGATACGAACTTTACCGCGGCCTATTTTGATCACTACGGACGCTATAGCTATGGCAATCAACCCGGCATTTGTGTCTGGAACTTAGAAATGTTACAACGGCCTCTCGCCGCCGTCATAGATGCTAAGGCCATGGCCGAACACCTAGAAAAATTTGCCCCCCTGTTTCAAACGGCTTACATTGAAGCGATGATTCAACGGCTGGGATTACCCCAATTAGGACTTCCAGCGGCAACAAAGCTCGTCCAGGCCACGGGGGAATTTTTAGCCACCAGCCAAGTTGGTTATAGTGAATTTTTTGTTGAACTCCGCAAACAATTTAATCCCTTATGGCGCGTAGATGCCGGGCATATTTTGGCAGGTTCAGACCTTCTTACCCCCCTCAAACCCGAGCAGGTTGACAGTTGGCAAATGGCTTATTTCCAGGCCCTCAACCAACTCCCTGAATCAGAATTAGCCAACATCCAGACCAACCTGAAAACCTATAATTCTCTCGTCATCATGACCCGACCAACCATTGAGCAGATCTGGGAGGCGATTACAGAGCAGGATGACTGGGGGCCCTTTAATCAACTGATTTTGGCTATCCAAGCTTAAGGGAGGACTTCAATCGCGGCCTGGAAGCCATTATTAGCCAGGACTTGGACAAAATCCTCAGCCCGGTGACGCTCCTGAAAACTGCCCACTTGCATTGCAGATTGCCCTTGATAACGACTAAAAAAGGCTCCAGGGGCCAGGGTTTGCAATTGCGGTTCACCTAAATTAGACAAGACCACGACTCGATAACGGGGGCCAGCGGCAACAACAGTCACCGTACTGCCGGGTGGAGGAGGTAAGCGGTTGGCCTGGGTAGATTCCCCCACATAGCCCATTGGAATAGTGGCCCGCGGCACGGGTAAAACCCCTTCACTGCTGGGGATCGGGGGCGGGGCCGGGGGAGGAAAGCGGTTGGCTGGCGTTGTCAAGGCGGGAGATTCCGGCGGCGGCACAAGAATAGTCACAGCGTCCGGGCGATTTAAGGGGTTGGCCTGGGCCGTCTGGATCACAATCCCTGTGGCAACCAGAATAACAACGACCGTGATAATTAGTTTTGTGCGGGAGTTGATCCGATTCATAAGCATCAATTCAGGATAATCAAGGTTGGCAAAGTTTGACGAGTTGACTGCAAAGGTGAGTTCCCCAGGCCTGGGGCGATAAACCCAAAGGCGATAATAGAAGCGGGACGTTAGTAGTTTTTGGTGTGGTTGCCGACCCTATGCAAAATTTAGCGATGCCAGAATCAGCCCTGTGGCGAATTTTAGATGCGAACCTTGACCGAGCCAGAGAAGGATTACGGGTGATTGAAGAATGGTGTCGCTTTGGCCGCGAAGATCAAGGTCTCACCCAAACCTGCAAAGAACTCCGACAAACCCTCGGCGCGCGCCATCTCCCCCACTATCGCCAGGCCCGGAACACCGCCACGGATCCGGGGACAACCTTAACCCACAGCCAAGAAACTGAACGCAGCGATCTTCGCGATGTTTTACAGGTCAACCTCAGCCGGATTCAGGAGTCTTTGCGGGTTCTGGAAGAATATGGCAAGTTAGCCGACCCAGGCCTGGCCCAAGTCGCCAAAGAGAGCCGCTATCAGGTGTATATCCTCGAAAGCCAACTCCTACCCCAGGCCAAGCTAGATAAACTCAAACAGACCCCCTTATATCTAGTTACCTCCCCCCATGAGAACCTGATCACGATTGTCAAAGCCGCGTTAGAAGGGGGCCTACAACTTGTCCAATATCGAGATAAAACCAGTGATGACCAAACTCGCCTGCACCTGGCCCAGGCCCTGAAAACCCTCTGTCAGCAGTACAATGCCCTATTTATCCTGAATGACCGCGTTGATTTAGCCCTAGGGGTAGATGCCGATGGTGTCCATTTAGGCCAGCAAGATATTCCGATCAAGTTAGCGCGGCGAATCTTAGGCCCCGATAAGATTGTCGGTCGCTCCACCACAAACCCCCAGGAAATGGAACGGGCCATTGCGGAGGGAGCAGACTATATCGGGGTCGGGCCAATTTATACCACTCCTACCAAACCCGGCAAAGCCGCCGTGGGATTTGACTATATTCACTATGCCCAGGCCCAGGCCCCGCTGCCTTGGTTTGCGATTGGGGGTATTGATGAAACTAATATTGGGCAAGTCGTCCAGGCTGGAGCGAAACAAGTCGCGGTTGTCCGAGCCATCATGGCCGCCGCCGATCCCCAAGCCACTACCCAAAAACTGCTCCAGACCCTCTGCCCCCATCCCAATTCAACCCATTCCTTGCACAGGTAAACCCATGACCACTACCACAACCGAACACATCATGATTCATTTAAATGGCGAAACCCTCCCCTTGCCAACATCTCTCCAGCTATTAGAGTTACTCGAAAGTCGGCATCTCAATCCCCGCCTGATTGCCATTGAATATAACGGCGAAATTCTCCATCGTCAGTTCTGGCCTGGGCAAATGGTTCAAGATGGAGATCGCTTAGAAATTGTCACCATCGTTGGGGGCGGTTAAGGTTCCATGGCCTTATTAACACTGCGGTCACTCTCCAAAGACTTTGGGATTAAGGAAATTCTCCGAGATGCCAATTTCACCCTGAACGAAGGGGATAAAGTCGGGCTAATTGGGATCAATGGTTCCGGTAAATCTACCTTCCTAAAAATTATCGCTGGCCTGGAACCCTATGACAGTGGGGACGTTTGGGTGAACTCCAGTGCCAAAATTGTTTACTTGCCGCAGCAACCCGATCTAAACCCAGAGCTTACGGTTCTCGAACAGGTGTTTGCTGACAGTGGCCCCCAGATGGCTTTGGTGAGGGAATATGAAGCTCTCTCTACCCAACTGGCTCACCCCCAGGCCAATAGTGATTTATTAATGGCTCGCTTGTCTCAGGTCTCAGAACAAATGGATGCCCTCGGGGCCTGGGATTTGGAAACTCAAGCCAAGATTATTCTCAGCAAATTGGATATTACCGATTTAGAAGCCCAAATTGGGGATCTCTCCGGCGGCTATCGAAAGCGAATTGCCTTGGCCGCAGCCCTGATCTCGACCCCAGATGTGCTGTTGATGGATGAACCAACTAACCACTTGGATGCCCTCTCGGTGGAATGGCTCCAGGCCTACTTAAGTCGGTTTCGGGGAGCTATTTTATTAATCACCCATGATCGCTATTTCTTAGATCGGGTTACGCAACGGATTGTCGAAATTGATCGGGGCGAGCTTTTTGCCTATGCCGGGAACTATGCCTACTATCTGGATAAAAAAGCTGAAGCCGAAGAGTCAGCGGCCAGTAGCCAACGTAAACATAGCGGGGTTTTACGGCGAGAACTAGAATGGCTCAAGCGGGGCCCCAAAGCTCGCAGCACCAAGCAAAAAGCTCGGATTGATCGAATTCGGGATATGCAGGAGCAAGAATTTAAATCTGCCCACGGCAAAGTTGACATCACCACCGCCGGCCGGCGAATTGGCAAAAAGGTGATTGAACTTAAAAACCTATGCAAGGGCTACAACGGCCGTACTCTGATCCACAACTTTAGTCATACCTTTGGCCCCGAAGACCGGATTGGGATTATTGGTAGCAATGGGGCGGGGAAATCAACCCTCATGGACTTAATCACCGGGCGAGTGACACCAGATTCCGGCAGCGTTGAAATTGGCTCAACCATTACCATGGGCTATTTTGATCAACATTCCGATGATCTGGCCGCCCACGGCAATCAGCGCGTCATTGACTATCTCAAGGGGGTAGCCGAATTAGTCACAACAGCGGATGGAACTGTGATCACCGCCTCGCAAATGTTAGAGCGGTTTCTCTTTCCCCCCAACCAGCAATATGCTCCCATTCACCTCTTATCTGGGGGAGAAAAACGCCGTCTGTTTCTCTTACAAGTGCTGATCAGCGCGCCGAATCTGCTGATTTTAGATGAACCCACTAATGATTTAGATGTGCAAACCCTGGCTGTTTTAGAAGACTATCTCGAAGATTTTAACGGAACAGTAATTGTTGTTTCCCATGATCGCTATTTCTTAGATCGGGTGGTGGAGACAATTTTTGCCCTAGAGCCTGGGGGACATTTGCGCCAATATCCCGGTAACTATAGCGTTTACTTGGAGTACAAACAGAAAGAAGCTGGAGAAATCCCCAGGCCCATCAGTCCAGAACCGGCCGCCACTAAGCCAGTCAACCCTCCTGCAACACCCCGCCACCAGGAGAAGCCCCGTAAATTATCCTTTAAGGAAAAACAGGAATATGCCGCCTTAGAAAGCCAAATTCCCGCCATGGAACTGGCCAAGGAGAACCTGGAGAAACAGCTCTATCTCAATCCACCGGATGGCTTTACGGAACTGCAAAAACTCTCCCAGCAGTTAGCAGACTTAAATGCATCCATTGACGCGGCAACAGAGCGTTGGCTGGCCCTAGCTGAACGGATTAGCTCCTAAGGTGGACTTTGGTTATTAATCCGTCAATGAGTTGGGGGGTGAGGTCTAAGATCCGATCCAAAACGTGCCAGGCCCCCGCCTTAAGTAAAATCTCGGTATAGCCTTGACGATCCTGAACATGGGGCGGAATCACGCCAACTGCCAGCCAAGTTCCGGGGACGGATTTTCTTTGCGCCTCTTGAATAGTCCGCATATCCACAACGGTATCTCCAACATAGATGACCGTCGAGTTTGGCTGTAGCGGGAAGTTAAGTTGCTCAAGGGCCTGGAATAAGCCGCTGGGATTGGGTTTACCCGGTGCATCCTCCATGGCAATTAAGCAGGGGGAGATTAAACCTAAGCGGCTAGTTAAAATGTATTCCGCAGACCCTCGCGTTGCCCCACTAAAAAAGCCCCACTGCATCCCAGATGTAGTTAACTCCTGAAAAAACTCTAAATTGACCAGAAGGGGTTCATCCTGGATATAGCCATTAAAGTTTTCACCGCGATATTTGGCTTGAAAAAAGGCCTTGATGGTGTCAAAGCTCAAATCGGGGGGGAGGACATCGGGGGCCTGGGCTACTCCATAGCGGCGAATTAACTCCTGCGAGGCTTCCCAATCATTATTCCAACCGCCCTCTGCCTTAAGTTGATCAATGTCTTCAGGGGTAGGGCGATAGGCCTGGGTAAAATGCTCAACGGTATCCGCAAGGGCGCGGCGATAGGAATTAGCCACATCCCGGATTACGCCGTCAATGTCAAAAATTACCGCAATTGGAGCATCGGGCATAGATTAAGCCAACCACAGAACAAAACCTCGCCAGAAATGAACCCCCAGGCCTGAGGCATCCCTGCCAGAAGTATAATTAAGGATAGTCCTTTTTTGAGTCTGGTTGTTTTAGGAGGCTTAATTGTCCAAGTACATTTTGAAAGTGTTGTGGTTAGAAAAGAATGTGGCCATTGCCGTTGACCAAGTTGTGGGGAAAGGAACCAGCCCGCTCACCTCGTACTTCTTCTGGCCCCGCTCCGATGCCTGGGAATTACTGAAAACCGAAATCGAAGGTAAATCTTGGATCACAGAAGCTGAACGGATTGAAATCCTCAACCGGGCTACAGAGATTATTAACTATTGGCAAGAAGAAGGAAACAATCGCCCCGTTACCGAGGCCCAAGGTAAGTTTCCTGATATCAGCTTTGTCGGTACGGCCTAATTTTAGAAAAGTATCAAAGACTCAGGCTTGGGGAGTTCTTAAGGTTTCACAGAGGGTTGGCAAGGGTGCGCTTGGGGAGGACTGGGGATGACAGTTGACTTCCTGCCACTCTTGAACCGCCTCATTTTCAGTTTGGGTCGCCGCCGTATTGACCAGAACAGTAATTTCTCGAGGTGAAAAACCCTCTTCGATTAACTCCAAGTAAATTGGCAGCAAGTTACCCTGGAGTTCTTTGAAAATTGCCTTGGCTCGGGCTGTATATTTGAAATCTTGCTCGAAAAGGCTGGCCATAACGTTACGCCTAAAAGCTGTTTGCTGGGAATAGATCTAGCCTACCAAATAAGTTTGATCGTTCCTTACGCATTATAACCTGAGAGCAAGGGTTCGCAATGGACTCGTTTTAAGGGTAGATTTGCTGGAGCCAGGCCATCAAGTCTGTGGGGGTTTGAAAGTCTAAGAGAGCTTCGGCCAGGTTCTCTAGCTGGGGTAGGGAAAGACTCCGAATTTGCTGGCTCATATCCTCTGATAATGGCCCAAATTTATGATTGAGTTGTCGCAGAGTTAGCAAAACTTCCCCTTCTTGTCGGCCTCGTTGAATGCCCCGCTGCTCACTGGTTTCGACAAGTTCACGATAGGTTACAGATTCACGCATGATTTCTTCCCGTAGTAGTTGTTTGAGCATCTCCTTCTTAAACCTTAGCCCACCCAACAAATAGGTGTAAGCCGTTAAGCTCAGACGCAATTCTCGATCTTCAAGGGTTTCTAATCGCCTAACAACTTCAGTTAATAGGCCGTCAGGATTAGGACTGTTGGCCAAAATTGCCAGGGGCCATAGGGTTGGGAATGGTAGCAGGTCTGTTGCTTTGACTTCCCAGAGGCGAATTACACGATAACGGTGAACTGTGTTTTCGGTTTGAAAGTAATCCATTTGAGCATTAGCGGACGTAGTGGGTCGGAGAAATAAGACAACTTGCCTAATGGGAAGGCGATACTGGCGATAGAGGCGGGTGTAATAGTCGAGCATTCTGAGGGGCATTTCTGGGTCGGCTTGAGTTTGGAATTCCAGGTGTAAAATTTGCTCGCCAACTTGTAAAAAACTGACAAAATCAGCGCGGATCGGTTCAACAGAGAGTTCAGTTTTGAGAATGTTGATCAGAGTATCTCCAACTGCTTCTCCCAACAGCCATGTGATAAAGGGTCTCGGATTACTCTCGATCAGGGATTTGCAGAGATTGTCTTGATTCATGGAACCATTTAGATTTTGAACTGTACTATCAAGGCACAGTTTTTTGCAGGATTTAGAATTTTGAGAACTAGGATTTGACAACGGTGGTAGCGCCAAACAGCATATTCATGATCCCCATAGAAATTGTGATTTGAGCTACTTCTCTGAGACTGTGATCAAGTTGACAAAAATCTGATCGTTCCCGCAAGGCCTGGAGGAGCAAAAACTGATGTTCTGCATCGAGAGTCGCAACATAATCTGCCGTGAGTTTATAGATGGGAATCGTTTTATAAAAGTCAATCTGTTGGCGGAGTTTGCGTTGCCAGAGTTGTTTGGCCTCTAGGCGATCTAGGTTAGCTTTTGTGGTGGCGTTTTTAAGCTCTTGGTTAATCTGTTGGGCCTGGTTAAAGATGGCCTGGGATACCACTGGAATTAAGCCTGATTTGACGGCCATAAACCCAAACGCAAAGATTCCCACCAAGGCCAGTAAAAAGAGCAAAGCGAGCAGTAACCACAGGATTGGGAAACGGTTGATCCAGGCCTGGCGAATCACAATCAGAATTCCCTGCACAACAGCCAAGCTAACTAAACTTAAAAGGCTATAAAAAATGACAATAGAGGCTTTTCCCTGCCGAGTCATGGCTTTCAGATCCCCTGGCTGAATCCCCAAGGCTCCTATGCGACGGCTAATCGTCTGGTGAATTTCATTCAGGCGGCGTTGATAGGTGAGTTCAATGTCCTGGCAGTCCTGCTCTAAGCGTTCGGAAACACGATTCATTTTCTGGGGGTTAAAAATATCTCGATAGTAGGGTGGGGTTTTGGGAGTTGGCTCGTCTTGAGTCTGCCAGGCCGGGTCAGTAGGGCGGGAAAAGGTGGGGCGGGTTTCTTGTTCAGAAAGGACTTGATAGGCCTCATTAATTTTTTTGAAATGTTCCTCAACTAAATGACGGGCTTTTTCCGGTGTGCCGGGGGGGAGTTTATCGGGGTGATATTCTTTGCACAGTTGAAGAAAGGCAGCTTTAATGTCAGCTTTTGAGGCTCGCGGCGATAGGCCCAAGAGTTCGTAATAATCATTCATGCCAACCTACTGAATCAGAATAAATGCTTATGCCGGAGTCGCAATCAAATGTTTTTGCAAATGAGTGGCTAATTGGCTAACAGATAGGCGGGGTGAGGGGCGCGGAATTGGCATCTCTTGGCCATTAATCATCTGCTTGAGGACAGGAACCTCGTACTGATAGGCATTCAACCAACGATCCTGAGTTGTAATGTCGCGAATTTCCAACTCAAATAGTAGGTCTTGAATCTGATTTAATTTTTCCACCAGGCCCGCACAGAGATGACATCCCGGCTTACTGTAGAGAATTAAATGCACCATTGAAGCACCGTTAGGGAGTGGGGGGCGCGCCGAGGACAGTTTTGGAGGCCAAGAGGGTTTTCTTGCGCTCGGACTGGCTGAGTTCTTCCCCGGCCTGGAGTTGGGTAGCGGTTCTTTGCAGGACGGTCGCCCCATTTTGATCCCCCATTTGCAGGGCCGTTTTGGCCGCCGTTTGGAGCAGAGTTGCCGCCCCGGCCTTATCCCCCGCCGCCAGTTTTTTCTCAGCCATTTGGGTTTGACGATATTTTCCCAAGGCGAGAATACTCTTTTGAACCTCTAAATCCGGTTGGGGCTGGTATGTGGCTTCGGCTTTGATCATCAGGGGAATTTTCTCAGAGAGCAATCCCGTCAGGCCTTGGGCTGGATCGTCGTATTTCACCTGGAGTTCCGCAATGGGGTGAGTTCCGCTGGGTAAGGGGTCTAGATAAACATTGATCAAGAGGGTGCGGGGGCTGGCGACTAAAATATCCCCAATCCGAATACTGGCCTGGCTGGGGGAGAGGCGGCTAATTTGTTGATCCAATTCAATGGTTTCTGGGGCAACTTGGGCAGCAGCTTTCAGGTCGGCTAATTTCACCCCTGGCCCAAGGTTGATCTCTAAATGGGCGTTGGTTAAGCCAATGGATTGGATCCGGTTGAACAACGCTTGAAATACAGAGATGGCCTGTTCTGGATATTCAATGTAACTGAGTAATCCAGCCCCAGCATCGGCAATTTTTTCGAGGGTATATTGATTCCAATGTTCGCCAAACCCCAGAGCATTAAAGGTGATGTTATAGCTGGTGGCCAATTGGGCATAGGTGAGGCATTTTTCATTACTGCCATGTTCATTTTCGCCATCGGTTAAGACAAAGGCCTGGGAAATGGCATCTTTTTTTCCTTCTGCCAGTTGCTCTAAGCCTAATTTCATCCCTAAATCTATGGCGGTTCCTCCGGCGGCGGTGACTGAGGCAATTTTGGCTTTCATTTGGGCCGGATTGGTGACCGTTTGGTTGGGAACGAGGACTTTGGCCGTGTGATCAAAAATAACAATGGCTAGGCGATCCTGGGGGCGCATCCGATCCACAATACTTTGGGCCGCTTTTTTAACAGTTTCTAGGGGTTGCCCGGCCATGGAGCCACTGTGATCCAAAATGAGGCAGACATTCAGGGGGGGATTGGGGCCGGTTTGGTTGGCCTGGGCCGAGAGGGAGACGGAAATTTGGCGTTGGCTGGCCTGGTTAGCGGGAAGGGCCGCATCACTCAAACTGGCCTGGAGTTGGATGATCATTGGGGTTATAAACTCTACAGGTAAGGGTTAAACTCAGCTGCAGCCAGTGTTCTTGGGTAATGAAAAAAGTCTAGCATAGGGGTTGGCGGGGTGATTTTTGGTGATTGGGCCTATCTCCTCCCCAGAATCTTGTCCTATTCCGAGTGTGACCCCACCCAAAACCAAACTATTTTTTCTTCTGTTGGTTTCATGATTCCTCAGGCTCGCCATCCGATCCCGACTCTGACTGACCAGATTCTTTCTTTGGGCTTGACTCCCTTAAATTCTAGGCAGGATGAGATGGGTGATTTTGCCAAACTCTCAACTGCATCCGTTTTGATGTCCCGCTCAGTTTGCAGGTTTTGGTATCCGTTCCCTAAGAGTTAAGTATTGCTCGAATATCTTTGAGAAGAATGAATAAGTGTAGTGGATCGGTCGGGGATGGCGTAAAGCCAAAATGTTCATAGAAGTTACGGGCAATATCATTTTTGGCATGGGCCGCTAATGCCCGAATCCCTGCAATATCGGCAGCGTTTAACGTACGATACATCGCATCCTTAAGCAACCCCGAGCCAACGCCTTTACCTTGCCATTGTTGGTCAACAGCTAATCGTGCTAATAGCATTAGGGGAACAGGATGGCGGGCCAGGCCTTTTTGACAGCGTTCTGGTGCATCATCATAAGAAACTTCACTAACGACGAGGGTATAAAATCCGATGATATGGGTATCCGCCAGGCCAACATAGGTTTGTGAAGCACTGGCCTGTTGATTCGGAAAGGCAAACCGAGATAGAAAACGATTCAGGGCTGCTTCCCCACAGTTAAACTCATCTACGGCGTGGTGTCGGGTTAGCTTTTCGATCTTGAAAACGGTCATGCCGAGGCGTTCTGCTCAAAAATGCTGGGTTCATTCAGTAAGCGTTTAAGGCGGGGGGGGTGCTGGGGTGGACGATCCAGAACTGCCATAAACTCAGTCCATTGTTCAGCATTTAGACCAAAATGACTGCGATCCGCTAAAGTCTCATCGGCCTGAGCTAAAGCACTTTCTAGAACAAACTCACTAACAGAGCGATTTGCAGCAGCAGCGGCCCGATAAAGTTTTTGCTTGGCACTGGGTGTCAGTCTCAAGTCTAGTTTTTCAGAACGGGTTGCGATTCGTGCCATAATGGTAGATTTTCTCAAGTAAGATAACCTTAACACAACTGCCAGACAATGTCGTGACACATCTCACACTGCCTTCTACAATAAAGTGATCATATTTTTTTAAGAATTTATCTAAAGACCAAGATCGGATTTAGCGGTTTCGGCCAGTTGCAGGAGTGCTGGAGTTGATAAGTCTGACCAGGCCATGTCTCCCATTTCTTGATAAAACTGGACATCATAGGGCCGCGTCCGAATCACCACTGGCATCGGTACGGCATGACCCAAGACTAAAGCCTGTTGTTTCGAGTCCAATTTAGCCAAGACGGCCCGCAAACTTTGCCCGCCGGATACCCCCGTGAAAATTGCCTCTATATCCTTTTCATCATTGAGTAGGGCAGTAATCCGCGTCCCAATTTGAGACATCACTTCACTGTCAATCCCAGAGGGACGTTGATCCACCACCAAGAGCGTGACGTAATATTTCCGCATTTCCCGGGCAATGATCCCAAAAATAGTTTGCTTTACAGTGCCAGGCTCTAGGAAACGATGGGCTTCTTCAATGGTGATCACCAGGGGGCGGGGGCGATCACTGGGATTTTTGGACTGAAGATAGGTTTCCGCTTGACGGACATAGGCCTGGTGGATGCGGCGGGAGATGATATTGGTGGCCAGCATATAGGAGAGCAGATTGGCCTGAGACCCAAATTCAATCACGACGTGTTTCCCATTGGCTAAAGCGGCTAAAATCTGCCCAATGTAGTTATGGCTGGTGGTATTGCGGAGATATTTCAGGCCTTCTAGGCGGGTTAACTTCCGTTGCAGGGCCATGATTGAAGCCTTACTGCCCATTTTGGTTTCGCAAAACTCCTGAATTTCTGAGTTAGTCATGACTAGTAAGCGATTAATCCAGGCCTGGCCAAACTCATTCCGTAAAATAATCGCATTTTCTAAACTAGCATCGGAAAGATTCAGTTCATTTTTCACCAACATCAAATCTTCAACTTCAATTTGATCAAAGCCAATAAATAATTCTTGGGCATCCCTGACTCCCCGCCGCTTTGTGGAATCTACATCCAACGTATAAATTTGTACTTGGGCAGGAAACAATTGTCGCAATCCCTTCACCATTCGTAAATCTTTGCCTTCGCAGGTGGCCTCCCAGCCATATTCCGAGTGCATATCAAAGATCAAATTCACGGCGGCCTGTTTCTGAATAATTCCGGCCAATAACAACCGTGTCAAAAAGGATTTACCCGTTCCTGATTTACCAAAAATGCCGTTACTGCGCTCAATAAACCGATCTAAATCCAAACAAATCGGGACATCCATATCAATCGGTTGCCCAATGGTAAAGTTCCGCCGATGGGGGTCATCTTCCCAACCAAAAACAGCCCGGAAATCCCCTGGGGTGGCTTCATAAACTTGACTAAAATGACTGGGAATTGTTTTGACGGGCAACAACTCTATTTCGGCACTGGATTGGGGCGGCATCCCTTGTTTTTGGCGTTTATGGTTGCGACTTGTGGGTAATGGCGGTGGCGTTGGGCGGGCCTGGGTAATCATCAGCATTGGTGCCAAATTAATCATCCCATAGGTGCTACTCCCGGCTAAAACTTCTTGCAAAAAGGTATTGGTTGGGGCAGGTGGGTTGGCCAGGATACGGGGATTCGTTGTCCCTAGAGAAACATCAGTTAATAAACAGAAAAAGCGTGATTTAAGCCCCTGAATAACAAGAAATTTACCAACTCGCATTTCCTCAACAGAAATATCAGGATGTAAGCGAATCTCTAAACCTTGACTCAAACATCCCTGAATCACAGAACCTAGAGGATTATATGGCTTCACTTTAAATCTCAAGGGTAGGGGATATTTCTCATCTTAAATAAGTTTCTAGATTCAGACAATAGCGAGTTTCACATCAGACTGGCGGTTAATAGAACTCCAGTTAGGAAATCCAGTGACCAAGCGCTTTGAACCGATCTCTATAATTACTCTAGATTTAGGCAGCGACAACAATTCTAAGTAACTATAGGAAACAAGTCAATATTTTAAAATTAGGGTTAAAAACACTTTTACATTTTAGGAATTTATCAATCAAACTGAGTCAAAATCGGGCATTTTGCCTTTCAGCAACGTTCCCTGATGACGGCATTAGCCAATATAGTAATCCGTCTTCATTTGTGAGAATGACTAATTATCAGAAGCCTTGGTAAAGAATCCCCCCTTGTTGAGCCTAGGATGAAACAAAAACTTTGTAGGGATAGATAATTCTGGGCTATTTTCACGAATCATTACTGTTTACTATAAGCGTGTTGGAAAATCATCGGAAACAGTTAGAGAATGTTTCAGAGCCTTCTCGATTTTACTTATGGAGAGTAGGGAACTCGAATCCGTTTCCGGCCAACTCAAAACCCAATAATATCAATACTTCCAGAGTCTTTATCTAAATCCTTGCTTAAACCTTGCTTAAAATCCCTAATTGATCCTGTTCTTTTTCAATGCATAAACCGAGAATTTATAGTCAATTTCTCTAGACAATTACTTGTCTAACGTTCATAATTGACCTGTGACAATTTAGGAAGTGGCACAGTGGCAGTCAACCCCTCACTAACTCAGTTATTCGGAACTGGAGCAACCCAAACCGAGACTTCAATCACAATCCAAAAAGATCAGTTACCAGGCCTGACAGCAACCGCGAACAACTCAGCCGAAGGGATAGCCGTAGCGATACTCAAACGGTGGTCACTAGGACAAGACAACAGTGCAGACTCGGAACTAGCCGTTAGGATTCAGCCGCCTTCAGTCGCGCAGCGAGGGGGAGTCACAAAAACTCTCTACAGATACCTGATTGACCTTTACGCCCCCTACACCGGCCCAACTGAACCCGATCCTGATGATTTCTAAATGATTTATTTACTTAATCCTCAAGGGATCCCCACAGCCCAACCTGGGGAGGGTGACTATCTCACGTTTTATAACTCGCAAAACAAGCCCAGGCGAGTAAATTGGAGTGAATTAAATTTTAGTAACTCTGGGCCAATTTCTGCTGAGAGCGTAACTGGATTAGTCGCATTTATTCAAAACACATTAATTCCAGCCGAAAATATAGATGGATTAGTTAATATTGTTCAAGCTACACCTACTAGCTGGCAAATTAGAAATAGCAATTTTAACGCTGTAGCCAATGCGAATTATTTTATTGATAACAAAACTAATCAAATAATTGCTACCTTACCTGCTAATCCTGCTACAGGTGACACCGTTAGATTCTTGTTATTAGGTGATAAACTAGTAACTTTTAATAGAAATGGCTCATTAACTTTAGGTTTATCAAATAATATAGTCGCTTTTAGCAAAGCTAAGTTAATGGAGCTAATTTTTTGTGATAGTGCTAACGGTTGGATTCCTTCAGATATTAATAATCAATTTCTCTCTAGGCCCTCAAGCTTTAATCAATTAACGATTAACTTAACCACTTTAGAGTCCTACAATTTAAACGGCAATCCAATTACTATTTTGACTGACGGAAACACCACCTCAGGATTAATTAAAGACGGTGGCACAGGATTTAGATTAAGAATTAATTTCACTAATTTAGTGTATGCGAATAGAATCATAGTTAACACTGGGCAATTCAACGGCAATTTTAACCAACCTACAGGATTACAGATTTTCAATTCTCCTAATGGGATTGATAACCTGGTTTCTACAGTTTCTTTAAATAGGACTTCTAATGAGCAAAGTTTTGATTTAACTAATATCAGTGCCTTAGATTCACCTGTTAGCAATCTTTCTATCAATTTCACGGGTAACCACGATACTGGAGATGGTTCACGGCAATCAATTAGAGAGATTAGGTTATTTGGATTCCAATTATGAATACAATACGAAGCTTTGGGTTAACCTTAACAGATACAAATCAAGGTGATTTATCAGTGTTCTATAAACCTGGGTTAATTCCTGGCACAGCATCCACTGATAGAGTAGCCGCTCTCATAAATTATCTATTTATTACTGTAAATTTGCCTAACGCTCCCGTAATCCAATCCTACTCAGGCCGGTCTGTTGCACTAACTCTTAAACCTTTTAGTAGTTCACCTGTATTAGAGATAAACACCTTAGACTTAAGACCGGCGGTAGTACCTTACACGATTGACCTTTTACCTTTCTTGTTTGGCCAAAGAAACCCTACTTTAGGGCCTGATTGTGAGATAGGGGTAAAGCTAATTGATAAGTCTTACGGCTATTTATTGAGCAACGAATCACTCACAATTTACGGCGCAGCCGGTGAGGAAATCGAAAATAATCAAGATACGATAATTCAAAAACTTAATTAAAAGGAATTAACAACTGTGCCGATAGCATTAGCACCCGTTTTAGCAGTAGGTCAGGCCGTGGCGATTGGGGCTGTCGCCGGGGCAGTAACTAACACTTTATTAAACGCTAACGCTCGCCGTTGGAAAGAGGATAGGGATGCCGGTCGCTTGCCTGGGCCTGGGATGCCACGGTGGGCGGTCGACCTGGGTGACACCCTAACTAATTACGAACCTCGACAACCTTTACCACCTAATCCTGCTACTAACTTTACTGGTGGTCAGTGCGCAGGGGTTCGTTACGAAGTTACGATTAATTCCACAATCAGGACTAGGATAGTTCCCGTTGTCGGCGAACCTTATTGGGAGGTTCAAAACTTTTCGGTAAATAACGCAAACGTTTACGGGCCTATTAAAGACGTGGCCTGGGTTAAAAGGCCAGGAACTACAGCTTTAATAGTTTTTGCTAAAGACTTTAGTGGACAAGACAAAGAGTTTCTTTTAGCTGGGAGTGCTACGAGTCCCTTCCAACAAAATTTTACTGTAAACTCAATCAGCACAACTGCTTTAGACGGAGCTTTAGATAATTGCGGCAATATAACTAACATAAATACAATCAATAATTACTACTACAACACAGTTAATAACAATACCACTATCAATCTGCCCCCATTGCCGACCGTAGAACCCCCAGAATTACCAAGTTTTGAATTGCCACGATTTGAACCCTATCAAACAGTCAGGCCTCTGACAGATTTAGACGATCCAATCGAATTACCGGAGCCGGAAGAACCACAACCCCCGGATTGGTACGATAACCCGCCTTGGTGGTACACCGCCGATCCAATCACAATCTTGCCCCCTGGTAGTGGTTCAATCACGGTATGCCCCCCAGCCCTGGAGCTATCCCCACAACTCGAATTTAAGATTGGGGAACTAAATCTCAACTTGTCAGGCCAGTTAAATGTGATAGCGGGACTCATAGCGGCCCTAAATGGAAAATTAGATTTAATCTTGGATGCAAACTTAACCTTAAAAGCAGAGTTGAATGCCCAACTATTTGCCATTGGTGGAATATTAACTCAAATTAACGCAAAATTAGAAGTTAATCCGCAATTTAATATAGATTTCAATCCAACCATTGACTTTAATCCTCAAATTGAAATTAGTCCAGAGTTTAATGCTGAAATCAATGCCAAGCTGGAGGCGATATTCAACATAATCAATAATTTCAATATTAACCCCCAGATAGAATTTAGTCCTCAAATTGACTTTAATCCTCAAATTGAAATCAGTCCAGAACTTGATATTGAACTGGCTGGAAAACTCGATTTATTGGTGTTGCTGATTCAAACCTTAGAAATTAAAGTTCCCCTGATAGAAACTGAAAAAATTATTGAGGTTCAAGTCGAAGTTCAACCCCCCACAGAAACCGTGACCCTAGAGGTAGTGGAGTGTGAGGAAGGGGAGGAACCCCGGCAAGTTTTACAACCGATTCAAACCTTAGTCGGTGCGGTTCCAGTCGAAGTCAGACAGAAATTTGCAGACACAGCGGCCAAGGCCCTGGAGGCCTGTCAAGAGGATGATGGGGCTGATTGTGAGGTGTTGCTTCCCAGCGACATCTATCAAGAGCTAAATGTCGAAAGTCAACTGATGATCCGCTTTGGCACGGAATACCAAAACACGACTGGTTGGCATACACAAATTCATATCCCTAACCCCATAGACGATCTTGACTGGTGTACTCACTTTGAAAGCCTAACCTGGGAACGGGGCCAGATAGTTGGTCGGGTCTATTTTGACCAGTCAGGAATCTATACAGGTGGTTATTTCAAAGACGAAGATGAAGCCCGGCGAGTGTTAGCGGACTTGCAAGCCTTGTCAAAAAGTCCCGTCACTCGTCCCTACCGGATCACGAAAGAAGGAAGCCCCAGGCGGAACCCCCAACAGCGATTCACTCGGGCCGTTCGGGCAGTAGTCGCAATTTTGGACAACCAAGGCAACGTGCTAGAAAAACGGTGCTATTGTCCCCCACCACCAGATAAACCCTGTTAACACTGTTCAGGAATTGGATTAAACGGATTCTCCTTAACGTAATAGCGGCTTTTGTCTTGCAACACCCAAAGGTGGCCCTTTCGCATCAATCTTCTTGCTTGATAGACGGAATAGTAGTTTTGTTCACACCACTTTTTTAAGGGCTTAAATCCATAATTAAGCGGTTCTGTAATCGGAATTTTTGGGGTTAATTCTTCATAGACTTTAGGGTGTTTACAGCCACAAGGAAAATTAGAGCGATAACTGTTAGGCGTTGATTTATAAGCCCTACCTGTCTTTTTTATACATTTGCTTGTTTTTTGTGCCATATAGTAGCGGATAGTTAGTTCTGGCAATTTAGTTTTAGTGGCTAAAAGCCCCACTAAGCAAGGATTTAAGCTAATTTCAGAGTGACCCTATTCAAGAAACCCCAATGTTGAATCTGGAATATTTTGACGATGCCGGAACAGCCACAGAAGCCGGAGTTTTTATCCCCCTTGCAGCCCTTCCTGGCATTACCGCAGAAGAACTTGATGCAAGTGCGCCTGCTAAGGAATCCAAAGCAATTCTATCAATTCTCACGAAGGTCTATACCTACATTGCTGCCTTAAGCTCTCCAGTTCTAGGATTTGCGGTGAGCAAAACAACTCCTAGCGGTGCGGCTTTAGATGTTGTCAACCAATCCTTCAATGCTACGGTTAACTACCTGGTCAATCATGCAGCTAATACCGTTGGCCCCGTGCCTGTGCCTGGTTCTGGAAGCAATGCCGGTCTCGGTGGTTTGCCGATTACCAGTGTTTTTCCGAGTGCGGCCAAAATTGCAGCATCAGGCTCTGTCAGTGGGGCGGGAATTTTGATTCCGACTTCAGAACTCACCCCCTATGGTTCCCCGGATCAGGCTGCCATTAACGCCGGTGCTGATTCTCGGAGTTGGTTCTCAGCTTTGATGCTCTATCTAACCGATCAAGCCAGTGCGCGGACTGCTTCGGTGGCCAGTGCCATTGTTAGCCGTTCGATTGGATCTGCGACTGGAACCAGTTTTCCTGCCAGTTGGATTCAAGCCACTAATCCGGTTTCTGGAGTGCTGTTGGCTGATGTGCCAAAACGGTCTCTGATTACCCGGACTTTTTCCGTCACTATTCAGTTGCTCCTGGATCAGGCCACTCAAGAGTTTGATGTCCGCTCTGTCACTGCCTAAATCCTCTTTGGGGTGAAGCGAGTCTTTGCCCTTTGATTGTCAAACTTGCAACAAAAGGAATATCTATCATGGCTCCAATTATTAGCCGTCAAATCAAAGAATACTGGTCAGATCTAAGTGACAATAACGGTGCACTTAAATATCCAAAAGTTCGATTCAAAATTAAAGAGGGCAAAGAAGATCAAGCGGGTAAATGCTCCGACATTGAGTTGCCTGATTCTGTCTGTTCCCCTGCGAATCTGTTAAAAATGCGGGCTTTAATTGTTACCTATAAGTCCGGTGAAAAAATCCGATACCCCATTGATCGAGCGGCTAAAATCGTACTGTGCGTTAGAAGCCTCAAAACAGACCAAAATGTCATCTGTATTGATTTAGATGGGGAAGAATGGGGGATTGTCCCGCCCTCCTTAGCTGGCTATACGCAGAAAACAGAAGCCTACACTTTGCCAACTGGAGTGAAATCAGAAAAGGATACGGGTAGTTTTGACTACACTAGCGAAATAATGGGTAAAATTCGTTATAAGTTCGCTATTGAGCTTGAACCTAAAGCAATTTCAGATAAGGCGTTGGCTTGCCTAGAAAACGCTGGAGGAAAAGATGGCTGTACAATTCCAATTCCCGGATTTGCCCCCCGCTACGCTGTCTTAAAAGCTAATCGAGCCAAGAAAGCTGGTGAACTAACTGATCCGCTGATTGTCCGAAAGGCTCCTATTGCTTCAATTTCTAAGGTGATGCCTTGCATCAAAGATTTGGGTTCCCAGGGTCTTTGCATTGGCTATAAAGGTGAGTCAATCAAGAACTTGCAAAACTTAGTCGGAGACGCTGGCACTGATTTAGTTCCGACTGGGTGATGTAATGGGCAAGTATATTACTAAATATTTTTCTGATTTTGGCTTTGTTTATGGGCAAGTTGAAATCGAAGTGTATTTAGTAATTGATGGGGTTTCACAGTCTAGCTCCTACGATTTTGAAACTGCATTGCTTCCCCAAGTGTGGAGAAATTGGTGTTTAACTCCAGAAAAAATGAGTTCTTTAGGGTTAAGAGGGGTGTGTCAGCCTCCTTATGGCCAACTCAGGGAAGCTCAGTTAACCCTTGCAGAAGGCATGGAGTTAAGAATCCCAGTTCCTTGGAGAGGCAACGATAGCCGATTTACTCAGTTTTTTCAGGATGTCAGTATCAATTCCTCTGTTCTGTTTACCGCTATTAAAGGGGAAGTGATCGGGGCCTTTTTTACGGAGTTGCATAGTCGCTGATGGCTGTTAAACGCTATAAGGATTTTGTCATGCTCTATGACTTGGATTTTAATAAGCAAGTTGTAGGGCGTAACCGAATCTATAAAGAGCAGTTAAACGAGCAAATCCAAACCCCAATCACCTCCCTGGCCTTGGCTCGGACAATCCCCACAGAAACAGGAGACCCTTCGATTGATGCCCCTCTGAAATTAGCCTTGGAGCTAACGAAAAATTCTAATTTTGTTTGTCGGTACGTGCTTTGTTGTTTGGAGAATCCCTTTAATAAAGGGGGAATCAGTGAGTTTAGAGCTATTGTTCCCTATCGCCCGACTGACCCATTTCATAAGGCCCATGTCCGGCAAATTTTAGGTGTTTCCAATGTGGAGAGTGGAGTTTACCACGGGGAGGAACACAAAACCTTGGCTAAGTTGACAGCGTTCTTATGAGTCTCACTCTTTTATTTGATGACCTCACCAGTTTGGATAAGTCAGATAAAACTGAACTCTTTACCGGAGGTGATTATCTACTCTTTATTACGCCGGATTTAGAACCTGATGAGGGTTTAGAGTTTCCCTTGGGCTTTGTCGTAGAGCATGAAATTGAGTTTGTCACTTATCGGTGGCGTGTTCCCGGTGGTGACTTTGTAGATACTAAGGAAATTTTTCTGATTCCCCCTCAGTTAGCCAATAGTCCCTGGTATGCCGTGTTTGCAATCTTTGCGGAGTATCGACTAAAAGTCTATGTCAGCCATTGAATTTCAAGACTTGATTCACTTCACCAATTATGGCTTAAAGCTCAATTTTGGCCCCATTATTGCAGTGTTTGAGTTGTCCGGCCAGTTTGTTTTACAGCATTGGCAAGCGCAACCCAAGGGATTAAGGCATTTTGGTTATTTCAGTTTTCAAGATGGCAATCATAGTTATCACACCATTCCGTTTAATTTGTGTTCGGTTGAAGTGTGTCCTGAGCCGATTCAAATTGATGAGAAGGTTTATAAGACTGTGCCAACAGCGGTTAATTTATTCCGAAATTCTCAACTCATTAAGGATGGTGAGCAGTGGAAAGTCATGAAACTGAACGAACTTTAGACCGGCTAGAGCGTTCGATTGATTCAATTAAGTCCGATATTTCTCAGTTACAGAAGCAGGATTCCCGCCAACACACGATTCTGTTTATTTTGGTGGCTGCTTTGTTGGGGCTGGATGTTTCAAGGATTGCTTTGGTTAAATCAGTTTTGACCGGAACTCAGCCCATTCAACCCCAGCCTGTGCAAGAAATTCCTAACCAAAATTAAGGAGTTTATTTATGTCTGTAATTGATTGGAACAATCCTAATTCACGGGTTAGCAAATATTTTACGGTTGGGGAAGTCACCAATAATCAACCGGCCCGGATTCCGCCAGTTGGCCCCCACCGAGACAATGTGATCCGATTGGCCAGAGAGTTAGACCTGGTGCGCGAGGCCTGGGGTGGCCCGATTGGGGTGACTTCGTGGTATCGGCCCCCGGCAATTAACCGGGCTGTGGGGGGTGTGAGCAATTCCCAGCATCTAACTGGCCTGGCTGCTGACATTTACCCCATTGGCCGGAACGGCCGGGAATTTGAGGCCTGGCTAGACCGGATTTGGGTTTATGCATTGGGCTACGGGCAAAGTTCGGGCCGAGGGTTTACTCATGTCGATCTCCGACCTGGTCGGGCCCGCTGGCGGTACTAAAAATAAAAATTTACTTTGCTTTTTAGGTCGGATCAGGTCGGATCACTTTGAACACTAGGGAGGTGAAAAAATGGCTGAATTACAGAACTGGCAAGAGATTAAGGTACATCCCCGCTTAGCAAAGATGCTTGGCACGGCCCGGTATCTCGTTCTCAACCTTGCCCAAGAAAAAAAGCAATCTATCCCCCCGGAACAGTTAGACCTAGTGCTGGTGGGAGTCATGCGGCGGCGGTTTGAGAAGTGCCTGGGTGAATTGTGGGAGGAGGTGATCGCTGAGTTGTCTAAAGGCTCTTAGCGATTAACCAATCTTTCACAAGAATAACTATTAGGATAAAGTGCATTATTAGAACTGCAAAGAAGAGAACATCAACAAGCAGCCATCCGAAAAAAAACATATAGAAAGCAATCAAGAGAAAACCTATTAAACTAGCTATCGCTTGAATAATGCAAATGTTTTTTGATTGCAAAGATTTTGTCTTTTTTTGCAACTTCAGACTTACTGCAAAGAAAAGGAACGCAAGCACAACATCAAGTAGGGCTAAAAAGACACCAGCAGCAAAACCCACATTCGCAATTTGAGCAAATAGCATCTAAAGTCCTGATTTTTTCGGAGGTTGAAGAACAGCAAAGTACCACAAGACAATAACTGAAGCCCCACCTAAATTTCTGAGAGCGTTGCCACCCCAAACATAGATAGAAACAAGTCCTAAAACGACTGCTACTGTCGTAATTGTTAGTCTCATCAGTAGTCACCTAAATTATCGCGAGGGGGCCAGTTGTCGTCATATTGCGGAGGAGCTTCGTAATATCTATCAGTATCTGGAGGAGTAGTTGAAGGGTGATTATTTTCTTGAAACTCAACTTGATAGCTTATTTTAAGATTCCCTTTTCTCCAAGTTCCATCAGGAGCAAGAATGCGACAAAAGAACCCATCACCAAAAAGAAGTTTAGCGTCAGACCTACTTAAGATACTTTTTTTAATCTCGCTAAAGCTGTATAGCTGACCTTTATTAAAAAAAGTGCTACTACTCTCAAAAAGAAACTCATGAGAATCAAGTTCCATTTATTAAACCCCTGCTAAAATCTTTGTCCCTTCATAAACAACTTCTAATAACTCATCCCTAGGTAACTGCCTGAGATATTTCAAAGCCTGTTGCTTTGGTTCTTCACTTGGTTCAGGCATTGCACCTTCAAGTTGTTTAATCAATTCATCCAAAGTGTATCCGGCATCAGCAGCAATTTTAACTAAGTTCTCCCGCTCTGGAACATATTGCATGGTCTCCCATCCCTGAATTGTTGTGCCTGAAACACCCAAGGCTCGCCCATAAGCTCTGTAACTTCTAGTCCCTCGAGCTTGCTTGATGAGTACCGCCAACTTTTCTCTAGCTTTATATTCCATTTACACAAAGGTGCTAGGTGAACTTTACACATATCACTACTTTACACACTACACATACTTTAAGAACTTGACATTGACAAGGTGGTAGGGCAAGTGTAATTATTCAAGAGAACTTTACGACGACAAGTATGCAAAGCACGAAAATAAGCGAAAGACTCACTCTGTACCTAAATCCTGACCTGATCATTCAGGCAAAAATCCAAGCGATTAAGGAAAAAATCTCTGTGGCTGAACTGATTTCCAAGTTGCTCACCGAATATATTTCTTCAAAATGTTAAACCCTAATCACCGCCAGGAATGGCTAGACTCAGCGGTTTGTGAGGAGATCATAGACCGCAATGTTTGGAGCATCACCGACCCCTTGGAGGTGGATCAGCTTCTGAACAACAACACGGATCGGCGTTGGAAACACTCAGATCAACTTGTCCCAGGTTGGGCTGTGGCTGGAGTTGACCCTTTGACCGGGGAACAGTGGCTACTTGGGGCCCAGTACAAACCCGATACGCCCTTGGTCACTCATGACGGGAAAGCTCGCAAATACCTATCAGCCAAGGGTTACGAGACTTCCCCGCTATTTCTTGATCTGCATGATGGCTACTGGCAGCACGTCCTAAAGTCTAGGCTCTGGCAACCCATCGTGATCACTGAGGGGTCCAAGAAAGCCGGTGCGATCATGTCTCAGGGAACGGCGGCGATCAGTTTGCCTGGGGTGTGGAATGGACAAAAGAAAGGGGCCTTAAACCCCATGCTCAAACCCTTTTGTCAGGTTGGCCGGTGCGTTTACCTGTGCTTCGATAATGACCTGTTAGCCAAGGATACCGTGCAGCAAGCCCTGGATCGCTTGGGCCGGTTGATCGGCGTGGCTGGTGCTGTGGTCAAGGTGATGGTGTTGCCAGAGGGCAAGCTCAAAGGGATAGACGATTACCTGGCCAGCTTTCCAGAGACTGAACGGAAAGATCAACTCAAGGCCTTAATGGATGGGGCGATAGAGTTTGAGCTATGGCGTGAACCCATCCAGGAAAAACTAGAGGCCAAGTTTACCAATCGCTGCAACCTGGCCCAACGGTATCTCCAGGCCAAAGAACACTTAGGGGAACGGTTACGCCTGAATCAACTCACCACCGAGTTAGAGCTAGACGGTAAGCCCTTCGACCTGGACGAGTTGCAAATCCAAATGGCCCTTCAGTGGGATCTACAAATCCCCGATAACCAAGTGTTTAAAATCCTGGGTTCTATCGGCATGGATAACGCCTATTCCCCGGTCGTTAACTACTTGGATAAGGTTTGGGCCGAGTATCACCAGGACGTTAGCCCCGACTACCTGAATGACCTGGCCACCCGCTTCTTAGGGGCCGAGAAACAACTGCACAACAACTATCTACGGAAAACGCTGATCGGGGCCGTGGCTCGCGCCTATAGTCCAGGTTGCAAACATGACACAGCCTTGATTCTCCAGGGGCCCCAAGGCATCGGAAAATCTGAGTTTTTCAAACGGTTAGCAAGTCCGCAATGGTTTGATGACAGCCTGGGGAACCTTTCAGATAAAGACGAAAGGCTGAAACTTCATAAAGTTTGGTTTGTGGAGTGGGCCGAGTTGGAATCCGTCTTTAGGCGAAAAGACTTGGCCAGCGTTAAGAGTTTTCTTACCAGTACCAGCGACTTAATCCGTCCCCCCTACGGCCGAACTGTGCAGCGGTTCAACCGGGCCAGCGTGATTGTCGGTTCGACTAACCAAGATGAGTTTTTGGCCGACACCACCGGCAACCGGCGATTTTTGATTGTCCCGTGTCACCGGCGGGTCGCAACCGACCTGTTAACGGCCGAAAGAGACCTAATTTGGTGCGCCGCCGTGGCCGCCTATCGCCTGGGTGAGACATCAGAACTAAGTCATGCAGACAAGGAAGAATCTAAAGCTGAGAGTCAGGAATATCTGATCCGGGATCCTTGGGAAGATGCCATCTTGGCCTATGCCGAAAATCGGAACTGGGTGACTGTGGCTGAGGTACTCGATAACGCGATCCACTTAGACCTTGAAAAACGATCAAGGGTTGATGAGATGAGGGTCTCAGGGATTCTTAAGGGGTGTGGCTATTCACTTGGAAGGATGCGAGTCGGGGATAAAGCACTAAGGGTGTGGCGCAAGTGATCCGACCTGATCCGACCTAAAAACCAAACTAAATTTTTAATTTCGATAAGTTAGCCTGGCACTTGCTTTACTGACTTGACAGTGTTAACTCACTTGATGTACCTTAATTGCATGATTGGCTTTACTTTGCAAAGTTGATCGTCCGAACCATGACAACTAGGAGCTTATATGAATCAATCCCCTTTCCCAGGCGGGTTAATGCCCTCTATGCCCGGTAATTCCAGTGATGGAGCCGCAGCAATAGGGGCCCTTTGCACCGTACTCGGTGTCGGCTTTGGGTGGATGATTGCCCAGGAGCAAATGGCCCAGGCCAGGCCACCCGAGTCCCCAGGCCAGGCCCGTAACCCCTACCGGAATAACCGGGAGATAGCCACCGTGGCCGACCTGGAGCAGTGGGTACTAGAAAACCAGGCCCGCTTGCCTAATGCCCCTGTGGTACTGCGTCACCTGGCCCAACTGCCCGAACAGGCCTGCCTGGATCAACAGACCGTTCGTAACCTACTGACGGCATCTCGCTAATTGTTCACCGGCCTCGCCTTCGGGGCCGCATTTTTTTCTAGGAGCTAACCATGTATATCGTTAATGGCTACTTAATCCTTGCCAAAGGTCACTGGACAGATCGGGTTTATCAATGCCCTGAACTCGACCTCTGGAACTCGAATCTTGAGGAAATGAAAATCGAGATATTAAAGCAATCCCCTGGCAAATATCTCTAGAATTTATCGGCCCTGCCTTCGGGGCCTTTTCCCTTTGGAATGGCACAATGAAAGCAAACCTACTGTCACTCATTCCCCCCACCCTGCTTACTGTCCTAATCGCTGCTACAGCGGCATTGAGGTTTTATGACGCAACAGACTTCCCCCCACAATTCCCACCCCTCACCCTCAGACAATGGAGTTTCTGGGCCTTTCTGGCGACCCTCTTGGTGGCAATGGTGGATTTCGGCATTAAGTGGTACTTTGCAAATCGAGGAAGATATCGCGAGGCTGAAATACGAGAACAAGAAACTGAAAGAATCAAACGCTCGGCTAGACGAGATATGGCGATCCTTTCCTTCCTCGTCAACCCCACCGACACCAACAGAGAGCGACTAGAAGCCATCTGTCAGGAAATCGAACAATCAAATTTGGATTGAACCACGCTCAGGCCTCTCACTAGGGGGCCTGTTTTTTTTGTAATTTTGGAGGTTTAACTATGCCTAAGACTGACTTTAGAGGATCAGATGAGTTTTCTGAAATTTTTATGAATTTTATCAAGATGAGTGCAGGTATTCAGGTTTATTTAACCTTGGATACTTTGGACAGAAACGAGATTAAAATACTCAGAACTCTTCTTTGCTATCTGATAGAGGCGATTGAAGAAATGTTGTCTTATTTTCCCGGAATTGATAGCAAGGATGAGGATGTAATTGATCCCGACATTATTGACGAAGACGGCGACAGATTACCTTTTTAATTTTGAGGCCTTAGCACGCCGTTAAAAGGCTAGTTGTGCATGGTTAAGTCCCTTTTGCAGGGGGTGTTGCTCCTAGCATCCCCTCTTTTTTTTAGGAGCATTTATGGCAAAAACTTGGTTATCAACTGGAGAAGCTGTCAAAGCCCTAGACCTACCTAGGCACAGACTTCTCAGACTCAGACAAGATGGATTGTTTCAACTAGGAAAGCACTATCGAGTCATTTCTTACCGAAACGCAAGACGGCCAACCTATCAATGGCACATCAACAACTGTTTGAAAGCACTAAACACACCACTGGAGAAACGATGATGGAAGAAGATTTGATTCAAGAAATTGAAAAGTTTATAACCACTGTTTACAAAATGCGTGAATTGCAAAAACGCTATTTCCGCACTCGATCTAGGGGGGCTTTGGCTGAGTCTAAAAACTTGGAGAAACAGGTGGATCAGTGGATTGAGAAGCAGCTGAGCAACGGCATTATGCAGATGGAACTTTTAGATTAGGAGAAACGATCATGCATTGCGTAACTTGTAATGGAACGGGAGTAGTTTATAGAAACTTAAGCAGTTATTTTGGGGGAGAATCCTTACAGGCTTTTCACTGTCCTGATTGTAGTGGCTACGGTTTCATTCAAAGTGAAGAATGGGAGGTAGAGGACGATCAGGCCTCAACATCAGAGACTCAAAAGCCCGCTGATGAACATCCTGGCTAATCCAATGGTGGTAAGTCTCAGAGTGGGTTTGCACAGAATGGCCCATCTGTTGTGCAGCCAGGGTAATGTCAAGCCCAAAAGCCAGGGTTCTAATGGCCCAGGCATGGCGCAAATCGTAGGGCTTAAACGGCAAATGATTGGTGAGATAGCGGCTTGCAGCCCGGCCGACTTCAAGATTGGCACGATTCACATTGACCTGGGGCAAAATCACCTGAGACAGCCCGAACTGCTCAAACCACTCTGGATAGCACGGCCACACCCGCCTAAATCCAGTTTTAGTGTTTTCTTGAACTTCAATCACCATGGCCCCACTAGATATAGCGTCATAGTTCAACCTAAAGACTTCATGGGGCCGCAATCCGTAAGTTGCCAGCATCCCATAAACCCACTGCCAGGCCGGATTTGTGAACTTGCCCCAACACTCAGCAATCAAAGCATCCTCTGGAATCTCTCTGGGGGATGTTCTTTTAGTGGAATAATTACCGGCCAAGCCTTGAACGTCCAGAGGCAACTCAGCAAACTTGGACAAGGCCCCGATCACCATACAGGCCCGCTTTCGGGTTTTGGAGTTGATTGGCGTGGCATCAATCACCGAGCGCAACACATCCACACTGAGAGGCTGATCTCCAGGCAATAGCTTCAAGATTTTCAGATAGTCGCCTTTCCATGTGGTTTCTGTTTTGTCAGTGCGCTCTCTGGTGGTGAAGTAGTGAGTCTCAAACCGTGTGATCCAGTCTGAAATTAACTCTGATCGGGTTTGTTTCTGGTATTTCTCCCAAGTAAAGCTATTTTCTGCCAGCATGACCCCAACCTTACGAGCTTCTTTCTCAGCAAAACTCACCCCGGCCGGATTTGCCATGACCCCTAACGCTATCCGTTGCTGGTGCGCTGGCCTATCCCCTGATTTACTCGGTAGCGTGGCCTGCAAATAAAGACGGTTCCCTATGGCCTGGATGCTGACCCCAACCTTGGAGGATTTAAGACGGCCGTTGGCCTGGTTTATACGTCCATCCATACCTTGCTTAAAGTTTGCTTACTTTTTCTGTTCTATCTGAAGCTATTTGTATATATCTGTAATGATTCACAGTTATTTACAAAGTCTATAAGCATTGATTTTACTGAGCTTTTAACGATTTTCCCAAAACAGAGAACTCATTACTTTTATAGCGTAAATATGGAGAGTAGGGAACTCGAATCCCTGGCCTTTGCGGTGCGATCGCAACGCTCTACCAACTGAGCTAACTCCCCAGGCCCCTGATGTGCAGGATCAATATTCTAATACACTGAGAAAGACTGAGCAATTTGCTGATAGCGATTTTCTACTTTTGGCCAGCGACCTTCTGGGGCAGACACACTGAGGGTAAACACCTTGCCCCGACTAACCGCGATGGTTGAGAGATTATGACGCTCTTGGAATTCACCATTAACAGTCGGGATTTGAACCAGGTATTCCAAAGAGTAATAGGTTTTGGGGCCAATTTCCGCAGCGGCGGCTGATAATAATTCCGCATTGCGTCCAGATTCCTGAGGAGCAATTACATTTCGGAGCAGGCGTTGCCCCACTTCTTCCGGGCTACCCAAATCCGTCAAGGTCTTATTGCTACTGGTTTGGCTGACTACGACACTAACATTTTCAGAGGTTTGAATGATGTCATGGAACACAACATCAGCGTTTCCAGAAACTTCCACTTGCACCCAACCCGTGGGATAGAGAAACTCATAGCCATCAATACTATCCACATAGGCCTGGAGGCCCGTAGCGGCATTGGCACCACAGCCACCCAGCATTAGGGCTACGACCAAAATGAAAACCAAAACAATCCGTTGCACCATAAAGCTGACCATGAGGGATAAACTGAGCATAAAACATTGAGGATCAGGGTTTCTAGCCAGAGATAAGTTGTCCACTTCCGTAATCTTGATATGGGCTGATTCTGGGTTGTCCCTCATTCAGCAGCTTTGGCTTTTGCACCTTGAATCGTCAAAACGGAACAATGGGCATGGTGCAGGACGTAGTTACTCACGCTACCCAAAAATAATTCACTCAATCCTTTTAGGCCCCGTCGCCCCAACACAATTAAGTCAGCGTCCCACTCGAAGGCCAAGTTACAAATCGCCTTACCCGGATCTCCAAGGGCCTGGGTAAATTCCGTTGGTACACCCGCCGCAGTGGCCATCTCTGTGAGATTTTTTAGTAAATCCAGGCCCCGTTGCTCAAAGGCTTCCCACTGTTCCGTATAAACCTTCATCACTTCTTCATGGAGCCCCACATAAACCCCAGTAGCTCCCGGTGCAGCAAAAATTGGATCTGGATAGGCTTCATTCATCGGGGACATGACATGGACAAGCATTAAGTTACTTTGATTGGCCTGGGCCATGGCAAGGGCTTCTTGAAAGGCCAGATCCCCTAAATCGGTTCCATCTACAGCCACGACAATTTTTTTAAACATGATGACTATCAATCCTCGCAAATCACAACAGCAACTATCCCAGTTCTACTTTAATTATCTGGTGGCAAAGGCACAACTTACTTCATATCGTTATCAGATTTGATAGGTTTCGCAAAGACTGTTTACAAAATTGAGAATTAATAAGGTGAGTTGAGGAGCTTCAGTGGTTTATGAACAGGTTAACAACTTACAACCAGTTTAAATCTGATTACATCGCGCTATCCAAGCTGTTCTAGAGCGATAGAAATCGTGAGGTCAGTGGTCATCAAACTTTTCCGAACTAATTCTTGTCCGGCTGGGAGCGGTCATAGTCCTTCAGACTAATTTTTATCAGAAACTATGAAAAGCGTTGGTAGCTGAAGGGAGTTAGGGGAGGAACTGATTGCCCCTTGAGAATAGACTCACTGATGTGGTGGGCAGTAATGGGGGCAAGCAAGATACCGTTGCGATAATGTCCGGTAGCTAACCAAAGATTGTCCCAGGCCCCTTGACCTAAAATTGGCCATTCATCGGGCGTTAACGGGCGGAATCCCCACCAGAGCTTTTCAATGGTTAAATCAGCCAGGCCTGGGCAGAGAGCCGTAGTTGCACTCAGGAGTTGGCGAATCCCTTGGGGGGTGTTACCAGGCCTGAAATCCACAGCTTCACTGGTGGCCCCAATCACAATCCGCTCGGACTGACGAGGAACCAAATAGACATCTGGGGCAAAGATCACCTGATTTAGGGGTGGGGCCTGGCCGGGTTCAAGTTTGAGTGCCAGCATCTGTCCTTTGCGTGAAATGACCGGAATCGGCAATAAACTCTGGCTCCAGGCCCCGCTGGCCAAAACATAGTGATCCGCTTGCCAAATTCCAGCCGTAGTCGCTACCCCCGTCACTTGATGATTGGTAGTTAAGAATTGATCAACTGTAATGTGGGTTTTGATCGGAATCCTCAGTTCCGTTGCCGCCATCAATAGCACCTTAGCTAAAGCTTGATTATCCACCTGGCCATCTTGGGGATACCACCAGGCCCCCCTAACTTTTGGGGCTAATCCCGACTGGCGAGCCGTGAGTTCTTCTCCAGTTAACCAGTGGGCGAGAAGGAAGGCATCCGGCATCCGGCATGAGTTCTCTAGCTGCGAGGAAATCTGTTCCCCATTGCGCTGTTCCTGATTCTCTCTCCCCCGTGCTCTTTTCTCACTACTCTCTTCCCCCTCATACACCGGTGCCAAAATCCCACAGGGCCAATAGCCGGCATCCAGGCCCGTCAGTTGCTCTAATTTACTAATCCAATCGGGATAAAGCGCGCGACTGGCTAAACATAAGTCCAACATTGGGCCGGGGGACAGTTGTTCGGCCTGGGGAGCTAACATTCCGGCCGCCGCATGGAGAGCCGCTTCTTCAAAATTGCGGGTGAGGATTGTCGGTTTAGCCCCTTGGAGAGCCAGTTCTATCCCAATAGCCAGGCCCATCGTCCCACCGCCAACAATGAGGACATCGATTGTATTGCGCTCTAGGGGCGAGAGAGTCATACCCATCGTCAGCAGTTAGATCCTCTTTTTACCATACTCTCGGGGTATCAGTACTCCAGTTGAGTTGGGTGAAATATGCGGAGAATTATGGAAAAATCACTCTAAAACGCTCACACACCAAAAGCATTTCTGGAGTGGGCTGTTGGCCAATTTCTGGTAAAACTCGAGAAAAATAGGCCCAGTGTTCCCGCCGCCAAGTAGCCAGAGTCTGATCCCCTTCACCCTCATCCGCTGCAAATTGTGCATCAACCTGATTAAATGGACAAAGCTTGACTTCGGTGGTTTCAATTACGCACAAAGGGTTATTGACTCCATCTATCACAATGCGCTTGAGACCAACTTTAGGAATTTCCTCTGTAGCTGCTTCCCATTCCCACAAAGCCGAGCAGGTTGCGGTTTTGTCCCCTCTAAGAACTAACTGCCCTAATTCATTGGCTAAATCAGGATAATCACCAAACTGTACTGCCTCAGCATGATCACGGGTAGATAAAACAGTCGGATTTGACTCTAGGTAAGCTTGCCAAAACTGAGCTACAGATTTCGCTCTACAGAACTCATCCAACATATACAAGCCAGTAAAAAACAGCATATAGCAAACAGTAATGATTCGTGAGATTAGCTCAACATTATTCGTGGCCGATTAATTTTGACTTAACCCCAGGCCTAAAAAAGAGCTACTCCTGACCAAGGGCAGTGATGATCAAACAGTCTCACAAATGAAGACGGATTGCCGTATCTTTATCTCTCGCAAGTACACACAACTGTTGGATAATTTAGCTCAATAAACCTGCCACCAATCGCTGCGAATCCAAGTTCCGGCCAATGAAAACTAGACGGGTTTGGCGGGGTTCTTCAGGTTGCCAGAGTCGATCATAGAAATAATTGAGGCGTTGGCCCACTCCCTGCATCACCAGGCGCATTGGTTTTTCAGGAACAGCCACAAATCCCTTGATCCGATAAATTTCTTCGGTTTTCACCAGAGCGTCCAGACGTTGGCGCAGGACTTCCGGCTGAAATTCCTGATCCTGAATTATATAGGCGGAATTAATCTCATCATCGTGATCATGGTCTTCTTCCAAATCATGATGACTGGGGCGAGCGTCTAAATCGTCTTCCACGGCGGCCTGAAACCCCAAAACTAAATTCAAATCGGCCTGGGCCTGGTGGGTAGCAAAGATTTTAACGCGAGGGGAGAGTTCCTGCTGGAGTTTGGTAATGACCTGGGCCTGGGTGGCAGCATCCACTTGATCGGTTTTATTGAGAATCACCAAATCCGAGCAGGCCAATTGATCTTCAAACAGTTCTCCGAGGGGAGTGTCATGATCCAAGCTCTCATCGGCCTGGCGTTGAGCCTCAATTGCGGCTAAATCTGGGGCAAATTGACCGGCCGCCACCGCCGCACAATCCACAACCGTGACCACACCATCCACCGTTGCCCCCTGCCGAATGTCTGGCCAGCGAAAGGCTGTTACCAGGGGTTTGGGGAGAGCCAGGCCAGAGGTTTCAATCAAAATATGATCGAGTTGATCCCGTCGTTTTAGGAGTTGTAGCATGGTTGGTAAAAATTCTTCCTGAACCGTGCAACACAAGCAGCCATTGGTTAACTCCCAAATTTTGCTGTCTTCACAGGTTTCAGGGGTGCAGGAGCGCAACAAATCCCCATCAATGCCAATTTCCCCAAATTCATTCACTAAGACTGCAATCCGCCGCCCTTGATTGTTTTGGAGAAGATGACGAATTAGGGTTGTTTTACCACTGCCTAAAAAGCCAGTGATGATGGTGACAGGAATTTTACTAGCCATATCGCGGGTGCCCCATGGAAAATTAAATAACGAGCGGTTGAAAGCGTTGGGCTGACCAGATTTCTATGGTTTTGATCGGTCTGAATAGCCTACCTAACGCTGTGGTTTAAGATTTTGCCCTTGATAAGGTTAATGCGGATTTTTATTTTTCACAGGGGATGGAGTAGCATCCGTTCCGGTTTCCTTGCGGCCACGATACCAACCGATGACATAGCCAATAATTCCGGCCCCAATCCCGGCTTGAGTGGCAAACAAAAGGGACTCTATCTCACCACTAGCTGGCTCAAAAATGGGATTAAACCAGGTTTCGTAGTCAGGATGAATCTCATTAATTGCTGCCTCAGCCTGGCCATCTGCACCAGAAAATTCTGCTCCCTTAGCCACCACTAGCGGGACTATGGCCAGGGAAATGACACCCAAAACCAAGATCCAATTAGTCCAAGATGGTTGATTTTTCACCGTTCTTACCTTTCATTGATGATTGTATAAAAGGGTTCTGAATTCTCGTGATCATGCGTCTTTAGTAGTGACAGGAGAAATTGAACCGAGATTGAGTAGATTTAACATCCGTAACTCATCAGGAGAATAGGCCTCGAGCCAGTTCCAAACTAAGACCGTCAACAATCCCTCACTTAGGGCCAAAGGAATTTGGGTAATCATAAAAATCCCCCCAAACTTCAGAAATGAGGCTAAAACCCCACCCACTGGGGCCGGAAATGCTAAGGCTAGTTGCAAGGATGTGACCCCATAGGTTGCCAGATCTGCTAGGGCGGCGGCTAAGAAAATCGCCACTTTCTGCTTGTGGGTTGTTTTGAGAACCAGCCAATAGACTCCATAGGCAACCAATGGGCCAACCACAGCCATCGAAACCGCATTGGCTCCTAGAGTTGTCAAACCACCGTGGGCTAAAAGCAGGGCCTGGAACAGTAAGACCAGTGCACCCAAAACACTCATCACCCAAGGGCCAAACAAAATCGTCCCCAGGCCTGTCCCAGTCGGATGAGAACAACTGCCGGTGACTGAAGGAAGTTTGAGAGCGGACAAGACAAACGTAAAAGCCCCAGCCAACGCCAAAAGCAGCTTTAATTCCGGCTGTTCCTTGACAATGCGGTTTAGAGAGCGGAAGCCAAGCCAAAAACAAGGCAGAAAAACAATCCACCAAAAGACCGCCCACTTCAGGGGTAAGAAGCCTTCCATAATGTGCATGGCATAGGCGGGAGCGGGAGAGGCGATAACCAGATAAAAACTTAACCCAGCTATCATCCCCAGACTTAACCAGCGGGAAATATTCATGTTTGCCTGTACCTCGCAGACGTAACTTTTATTGGTGTTCATCATATCGGCGGGCATTCTGACTGAGAGAACTTAGGTTAGACATTCTCATCACAGTTGCGGGACAGCGGTAGATTGGGCACTACACTTTCCCCCTTGCGTTTGATGGCTGCTCCCCACCAAAACCGATTTCACCACCATATCATCTGGCCGGATTTCCTGAGTAATTGATTGTTCCTCGGCAACTCGCGTCCTCCAGTAAATCCCCACCTTAGTGACCTGATAGGATTGAAGTAATCCAGCCAGTCATTGGCCTGGACTTGAGCGGCAATTTTTGCCTGCCCCTTGTGTACCCGTAGCTCAGCGGATAGAGCACTCGCCTTCTAAGCGATCGGTCGTTGGTTCGATCCCAACCGGGTACGTTCTTGATATACCGTTACTTCAATGCTTGCAACCCTATCTTTGTCGGCCTTCATAGTGTTATTAGCTGTTATAAACTGATAGGAGATGATGCTAAATGATGGCAAATGAGCCAAAAAACGAGCCAAATACGAGCGGTGAATGAGCGGCCGGTGTAGAGTTAAGCGTCCAGGCCAGGGGGGAAGTTTAGCGATTCAGGCGACATATTCGTTGACGTATTTCTAGAGCCACAACTCGGATCATTGGAGCACGCAGGCAATACCCGCCAACGGGATTTTCTCTAAGAGAAAGCGATTAAGCATGGCTGAGATGGCCGGGGCACGAGGTTTCCACTGGGGATTCTCGACAAACTGGCGACCACAATCACGGCATTTATAATTCTGCTTTCCACGACGGGTCGTCCCATTTTTCATGATGTCGTCTGAGCCGCAGGTCGGGCATTGCAGGAAGCGAGGGATGTTAGACATGGAACTGTTAAAGAACTACTGGACTTTTTTTATCTGACCTTTACAAAATGGCACTACTAAATTTGCCCCAAGACCAAGCAGATAAATAATAAAGTTCCGGGTAGAGGGGAACGGGGCAAGTGGATAACCAAAGGACAACAAAAATCACCACAAAACTTGAGCATAGGTAAGGAATTATCGGGATCGTGCAAGAACTGCATCTAATGCCATATTGCCCGGAATTACTGTGCCTTAGTACTGAATTTGTAAAGTCACCGTGGCTTCCACCTGTTGTTCTCCGGCAATGACTGGGGTTGGTGGGGCCGCATCAGCCGTGGTCGCAACACGCATCATCATTGGGTTAGGGGGGGGCATTGGGGGAGTAGCATTGTTAATTTGAATGCCAATAATTTGCTGGGGCTTGAGACCAAGGGTATTCAAAACAACACTGGCCTGGGCCTGGGCATCGAGGGTAGCCCGTTGGAGAGCAACTTTTTGGGCCGCAGAAAACTGGCTATCGGCTAGGATCAGGCTGACATTTTCAATCGTGGTGGCCCCAGCTTTGATGGCTGCATCTAAAATCGTGCCAGTGGATTCAGTGCTAGTGGTAAAGCTGACAGTATTCCGAGCCGTATATCCCCTTAAAATCCGTTGATTGTTGCTGTAGTCGTAGTTGGGGGAAAGATTAATCCCAGTGGTTTGGAGCTTACTAACATTATTGGCTTTCAAAACATTGACAACACTATTCATCCGGCGGGCAACTTCGGCCTGGGCATCGGTGGCGGTTTTAGCCTGAATTTCAACCCCTAATGTCACCTGGGCCTGGGTGGGAGTTACAGCCTCTTTGCCACGGCCTGTCACAGTCAGAGTACGGATCATCTCTTGGGCAAAAGCCACCGGAGTTATTAAACCAATGAAGGCAGCCATAATCGGAATAACCAGTAAGTTCTGGGGCCGAAATCTGGGGGAAAGAGCCTGGGAAGCAGTTTGTTTCATAGATGATGCAGAGTTCTTAAAGGAATTAGCTTCAATGTGCCATATTGCCGACCACACTGTTTACACAGGAAACGCTGTTTGCCGTTGTGGATATGATCGTTCTTGACGGTATGGTGAGATTGGCAGCTTGGGCATTCAGGCATAGATTAAGGGTGCAAGTGACTTCAGCTTTGATTTTTCCAAGTCTATCATTACCTTTAGGGTTCTACCCACTACTAAAAGCATCTATAGCAGTCGGTCTTCATTTGTGAGAATGACTGATCATCAGAAGCCTTGGTAAAGAATCCCCCCTCGTTGAGCCTAGGATAAAACCAAAATTTTGCAGGGATAGATAATCCTGGGCTATTCTTACGAATCATTACTGTTTACTATATCAGACTTTTACTTCACTACCTCAAGTTTGGCAGGATTCCAATATTCGGTTCCACCATCCCGTGATTGTGCAACGCCTAGATTGGTATGCCTTGACGCACCATACAATCAGCCGCAGTCGCACTGGCCACAGATACCTTAACTAAAATGTCCTTGGAACCTGATAATGGCTTTTGAACATCCTCCACTTGCATAACATCCGGGGAACCATATTGCTGACAAACAACCGCTTTCATAGAAAATTATTACCAATCCAGGATTGAACCATTGACCCTCCAGTCATTCTCTCCTGATGCTTGACAAAAGGGGCTATAGTTTGAAATGATAAACAATGCCTAATAAATAGTTTATGCGGGTATAGCTCAGTGGTAGAGCGCAACCTTGCCAAGGTTGATGTCGCGCGTTCGAATCGCGTTACCCGCTTTGATTAAAGAACATAATTGTTATTCTTACTCTCCCAGCGGATTAATAATCTCGCGGTTAGCTTGGCAACTGACAGCCGATCTGTACCTGCATGGGAAAGTCTGCTATTTCTAAAAGAAAAGTTGGCAATTATTCCTATGACGGATCTGCTCAAGGAAGAGAAAGTCTTACCTTACCCCAAATTATTGCTCTATGCGGCTGGCGTGGGTCTGCTTGGTGGACTCCTCGCTACTTTATTCTATTTAGCTATGAAATTAGGTTTTTCCCTATTATGGAATGAATTACCTGGGCGGGCAATTCTACCAACCTGGGATCAGTTGCGCTATCGCGTCTGGATCATTGCCGGAATTGGCGGCTTATTGGTGGGCCTGGTTGTCAAATATATGGGGGCAGCAGGAGGACTAGCGGGGGCAGTTCAGGAACTTCACGAAAAAGGCAAGTTAGATTACACAAAACTCCCAGGCACAGCTTTGGCCTCTTGGCTCTCCCTAACTGTGGGGAGTAGTGCTGGGCCAGAAAGTCCTCTAATTGATATTAACGGGGGTGTGGGGAGTTGGATCGCTGACCGCCTCAAGTTATCCACTCGAGATGCCCGGATTCTCACCTTCTGTGGCATGGGTGCGGGCATGGGGGTCTTTTTCTCTGCACCATTGGGGGCCGCCCTCTTTGTTTTAGAAATTCCCCATCGGCGGGGCCTGGAGTTTTGTGAGGCCATTATTCCTACCTTAATGTCCGCTTTCATGGGTTTTGCGGTCTTTCGTTGTGCCACAGGGGTGACTTTTGGCGGTATTTATGACTTTCCACCCTATGAACAGTTGCGTCCGATTGACATTGGCTCAGCCATACTTTTGGGCATTATTGGGGCTGGAGTAGGGCTATTATTTCTGGGAATTGATTTTATAATTCAACGCTTGGTAACTCCCTTACGGAATCGTCCTTTACTGCTCATTACCTTAGGGGGATTAGCCTTTGGTCTGATTGCGATGGCTTTTCCGATTACCCTGTTCTATGGTGAGGCCCAAATCCAAGAAATTCTTGATACGGGGATGCGCTATAGTGCTTGGCTTTTGTTTTTAATTGCAATCATGAAGATGCTCGCCTTAAGCTTATCCCTACAGTCTGGGTTTAAGGGTGGAGTTGTCTTTCCGGTGTTTTTTGTCGGGGCCTGCGTGGGTATGGGGGTACATCAACTAATACCGGGAATTCCTCTGTCCGTAGCCCTAGTTTGCATGATGGCGGCGATTGGAGTATCAATCGTAAATGCTCCCATGAGTATGATCATGATTCTGAGTACCATTTCCCACACCAGTATTACCCCCCTGATTACGACTGCAACTCTCACTAGTTTCATTCTGACTCAGGAGTTTTCCATTGTTCCAACTCAACAGTGTCGTCAAGATTTACATTGAGTGCAATGACTTGCGTTTCCCTAATTCCCTAAGGACACTCGCCAGGAACTGCGCTGCCACTACTGGGAGGGGAGACCTTTAGGACTGTGGCCGTGGTCGTTGCAAGAATAGCCGTTGTATTGGCATTAGCGCAGCCCGTAAATGCTGACAGGCCAGCCTCTTTAGGAGTAACTTTATATTCTCCCAAAATAGATGTATTCTCTGTTATTGCAAAGAGATACTGTGGGGTCTCATTAGGAACATTAATTTCGAGTTCATTGATAGTTTGGGCAAAAGTTGGATTGTTTAAGCGGTAGGTTTGTTGAGCGCGATTAACGGCTCCAATATTACTCTGGGCTTGACTTTCTTTGGCTCGATTAGACATGGATAGCATAGATGGAAGAGCAATAGCTGCCAAAATTCCGATAATAATCACAACAGTTAGAAGTTCAATTAGGGTAAAGCCCGTGTTCGAGTTTAGGTAACCACACCATAGAATAGCTTTAGGCTGTAGATGTGAAGATTTCATGATCAAGTCCCCCGATGATGCCTTTATAGTTCCCCATCGTTGTCATAAAATTACACTGTTGCCTTAGCTTGATCATCCAGACTATCCCTAGCTAAGCATTTAGGGCTTTATTGATGAAACTGGCTCAGTTACGTCACCAAGCAGGAGAGGGAGATTTAAGGGCTATTGCCTTACTGTTCAACCAGGCCCTAGGTCATAAAGGGATTCAAGTTAGTCCTAGCCTAAATTCTACAATCAATCCCACCAATCTTATCTTAACCCTCCGGTCAGAAGTTCCTCCAGAAGCCCAGAGTAGCCTCACCTTAATCAGTCGCGAACTGTTAACTTGGCCCAATTTACCCGCAAAAATCCTCGAAATTCAGGCCAATTATCCAGGCCAGTCTGAAGAGCTTTGGCACTACCACTTGGATTTAACGGATCCAGAAACTTTACCTAACTTAGCCATGCCCGCCCAAGCCAGGTCCAAAATCTCGCCATCTCAATCATTACCTGTTCCCCAGGTTCAGTTAGCCCCCCCATCGACTGACGCGTTTGGGTTTCCGATTCAACGATTAGATGCCCAGGCCTGGAAAACCATCGGCATTGGCGCAGTCTTGGCATTAATTCTGATTACTTTGCCATTTTTAACCTTTTTGTTTACCCCCTTAATTACCCTCGTTCATGAGCTAGGCCATGCCGCCTGTGGTTGGGTCTTTGGCTATCCGGCAATTCCTTCCTTTGACTTTATCTATGGAGGTGGGATTACAATTCATGGGAGTCGCTGGTCGTTGTTGCTCTGGGCTATTTATGGGGGGTTGGGGTATCTGGCCTGGCTGTATCGTCACAATCGCTTGACCCTGATTAGCTTGGGAATATTTACGGTGCTTTACACAGTGTCGGCCTTCAGTCCAATTCACCAAGCTCTGTTTGTGGCGATGGGTCATGGCTTTGAATTGTTGTTTGCGGGCATTTTTTTGGATCGGGCCTTGGGTGGATTTGGCTGCCGATATCCCCTAGAGCGACCGCTGTATGCAATGGCTGGCATCTTTATTATTTTCTATGATTTGCGATTTGCCTGGCGATTAATTTTTGACCCCATTGAGCAGGCCGTTTATCGAGAGGGAAAAGGTGGTTTGCTAGACCATGATTTTATCCGATTGTCCCAGGAATTTTTTCAGGTTGATTTAGCCATTGTGGTTGGTTTATTTTGGTGGCTCGTTCTTTTAACACCTGTGTTTATTGTTTGGCTCTATCGTTACCGTCAATTAATGCAGTTTGCCTTTGCACGTCTTTTTTTAGTCAAATCTGATTGATAACGATTGTCGTTTCTAAATTTTTATCAGTCAAAATAGTCTGAGTGACGCTATACTAATCAGTCTCTAGCCAATCTTAAATGAGTCGAATGATCTTAACGTGAACGATTATTTTGCAACGGTGGCTCGGGGGCTGGAAACCTTGGCCGCTCAGGAATTAGCACAACTGGGGGCGAGTCATGTTGAACCTGGCTTTTGTGGGGTGTCATTTACAGGAGATCGGAAGTTACTCTATCGGGTTAATATCTGGGCCAGAATGCCCTTTCGGATTTTGGTTAAACTCTATGAATTTCCCTGTCAAGATGCAGATGAACTTTTTCAGGGGATGCAAAAAATTGATTGGTCGGACTATCTCACGCCCGATCTGACCTTAGCCGTTAAGGCCACTGGCAAAAGTGAACGTCTAAACCATAGCCATTTCACCGCACTCCAGGCCAAGACGGCCATTGTTAAACAGCAACAGGCTCAATTTAATGATCGCTCCGATGTGGATGTTAAATCACCGGATGTCCAGGTTAGCATCCATATTGAACAGGGGACTTGTACCGTCAGTCTCGATAGTTCCGGGGAAAGTTTGCATCGACGGGGCTATCGACCAGCAGTGGGGGCCGCACCCTTGAAAGAGTCTTTAGCCGCAGCCCTAATTCAACTCTCTGGCTGGCAACCTGAGCAAATGTTTTATGATCCTTTGTGTGGTTCGGGAACCTTACCTTTAGAGGCCTGTCTGCAAGCCTTAAACATCGCCCCAGGCCTGTATCGGGAAAAATTTGCCTTTGAAACTTGGCTGGATGCCGATATTCCTTTGTTAGAGCAACTGATTCGTGAGGCAGAAGTAAGTCAAAAAGATCGTTTAGTTGCACCAATTTGGGGAAGTGATGGAGATCAAGCGGTAATTCAACAGGCCCAGGCCAATGCTATCCAAGCCGAAGTCGCTAATCATGTTTATTTTTCTGTCGCTGAACTAGAGGATATTGCTCCGCCTGTGGATAGTGGTGTTGTCTTTTGTAATCCGCCCTATGGTGAACGGTTGGGGCAAGATCTGGATTTAGGTGCGTTTTATCAACGATTGGGCTATGTCCTTAAGTCCCGATTTAAGGGGTGGACGGCGTTTATCTTGAGTGGAAATAAAGAGTTATCTCAGTCCATTGGTTTAAAGTCGGCTCAACGCTTTGGGGTCTATAACGGGACAATCCCTTGTCAGTTACTAAAATATGAGTTGTATTGAGTGAAAGTATTTCTAATTTTATTGGGTTGTGTAATTTCAAGCTATTTATGAATCACCTGTTGAATGGCTTGTTCCAATTGAACTTTTTCAAGGCTAGTAATCACAAACACTTCTTGGACAGACTTTCCTTTACGAGCAATTAGTTTGAATCCACCTATAATGGGCACAGAAACCCTTAACGTTAATTGAGGTGAACGCCCTCCACCTGGGCTAATGACGGCGGGAGTCAGTGTGGTAATTCCATCAATGGTAGCTAATCGCTCTAGGGTGACAATTAGGCCTTCGATATGGGTGGAGTGATTGAGGACAACTCGGCCTTTGGGAGGGGGAGGATTTTTACGTCCGGGTGCCATTGCCTTAATCCTGGGAATCTTGGGGGGAAATAGATTTTGGCTGCAACATGAGTTGAATCCCCAGGCCAATCAAACCCAAGGCAGCGAGGCCAAATATGCCCGTGGCCATTGTTGATAGCCCCACCACAAGAGTGCGAATTGCAACCGAGAGACTTTGGGCAATTTGGCTTTGGCTATGCAAGGGATGGGTGGTAAAACTGTAGGCAATGGCCTGGGTGAGACGATACAGTAAAATACCCAACGTTCCAGCCACTAAGGCTCCAGTTAGACAGCGCAGGGGAGTGGTTGTTTCAGTCGGGCTGGCCATCACAAACCTAGACAAAGATTTTTAGCTGCGGATAACTTACGATGAAAAGTACTCTTACCCTAGCATTCCCAGGCCAGTTTTAGGCTCATCCCTTGCCCCTAATGGAAATTACCTCAGTCGGTCTGAAAAATTTTAAGATTCACCAGGATCAACGCTTTGAGTTTCGGCCAGGAATCAATGCCATTTGTGGTGAAAACGGGGCCGGTAAAACCAGCATTATTGAAGCGGTGGCCTGGGTTTTATTTGATTACAGTGGTTACAACAAAAATGATTTGATCCGCAATGGAGCCAAGAGTGCCCAGGCCTGGGTCAATTTTATTTCTAGCTATGACGAGCGGCCCTATCGGATTCAACGCTGCACCACCAGAGGCTATGAAATTTACGATCCACAACTGCAACAAAATCTAGGCTTAAAAAATAGGGATGATATTACTCGCTGGCTGCGGCAACAATTGGGGATTACAGGGGATCTTTCCCTAAGCAACTTATTTGCGGAAATGATTGGGATTCCCCAAGGGACATTTACGGCCGACTTCTTGAAAAACCCAGAAGGACGTAAAAAAGTCTTTGACCCAATTTTACGAGTGGATGATTATAAAAATGCCTATCAAAAGGCTCTTGATCTCGAAAAGTACAGCCAGGCCCAGTTACAACGCAGCCAGCAACAATTGGCCCTCTCTGAACAACAATTAGCGGATTGGGACACCCTCAAACAACAGGTCCAGTCCCTCCAGGCCACAATTACTGACCAAGAGCAGCAATTAACCCAATTGACCCAACAGCGGCAAAGCCTAGAAAGCCAAGCCCAAGAACTCCAAACCCAGGCCGCACACCTACAAACCCTGACCCAAGACTATCAATACCGGCAACTAGAACTAACCAATATCCAAGCCCGACTCGAAGCCCAACAAGTCCAAGTTGCCGCCGCCGCCGCCGCCCAACACCTCTGCCAAAAACACCTCCCCGCTTACCAAGCCTGCCTTGAACTGAGTGCCACCCTGCAAACCCTCGAGCAACAACTCCAAGACCGCTCCCAACTTGAGCAACAATCCCAACAGATCCAGGCCCAACAGCAGCAAGCCACCATTCGACTCAGCCAACTGGAACTCCAACTGAGCCAACTCGCCGCCACCCAGACCCAAATTGCCGCGTTAGAACCCCTCTTACCCCAACAACAAACCCTAGAGGCTAACCTACAGGCGATTCAACTGGAATTGACTACCCTCCAACAAGCGGCAGTAGATTACCAAGACCTATCCACCACCCAGGCCCAAATTCAAAAAACCTTAGCCACCTTAGACCAAGAAATTACCGCCTTAGCCGCCTTGAGAGCCATCGTAGTCAAACTGCCGGAGCTTGAGGCCCATTCCCAACACCTCAACCAGCAACAACAGGAACGGGAACTCAGTCAAACGGTTCTGAATCAGTTAATCACCCTAGCAATCTTGGCCCAAACCCAACGGGTCGAACTGGAAGACCTGAACACCACCGCCCAAACCTATCTCCAGGCCTGGCCCGACTCATTACTGGGTAAAACCATCGTTACCCAAGCCCTCAGCCAAGGCCTGAGCCAATTCCAAGACCTTGATCAAAAGCTCCAGGAACTCACGGGCAGATTTCAAGCACAATCAGACTCGGCCGGTCTGGAGGATGCTTTAGCCCAGATTCAAGCTCAACTGACCACAGCCCGCCAAGCTCAACTCCAATTGGCCACTCTCCCCGGCAAACAAGAACAACAACGCCAGTATCAAGCCCAACTCACAGGCCTGGAGAACCAACTGCGAAAAATCCAAGCCCGTCTCGCCCAACTCCCCGATCTGGAAAGCCAAGCCCAAGTCTTACGGGCAGAACTAGATGGCCTGGGAAACCCCCGCGCCCAAATCAAGCATCTGCAACAATCCTTAGGCGCAAAACCCCAATTAGAACAGGCCTACGAGCAGCAACAGGCCATGATTGCGGAGTTTCAAGAACAATCTCAAGAACTGGCCACTGCCCTAAACCGCCTCAACCAACTGGAACACCAACGACAAACCAAGCAACAGCAGTATCAACTCCAGCAACCTGGCTCACAAATTTATTTACAGCATCTCCACCTGGCCCAACAGCTACCATTCCTCCAAAACCAACTCGAAGATATCCAGTCCCAGCAGACCCAACTCTCTGAAAAAGCCGCCATTCTGCAACAGGAACTAACCCAGGCCCAGGCCACCTATGATCCAACTCAACTGGAGATCATCACTCGTGAAATTAACCAGGCCGAGAGTCAAATCAATCAACTTTTGGGTAGCCTCCCTCTGCAACGGGCCCAGTTCAGCCAACTAGAAACGGAACTCGCAACCCGCCTAGAGATCCATGACCGCTGGCAACAATTACAAACCGAGGTTAACCGCCAAATCCAAATCGATCAATTTATTCAAACCAGTCGGCAAATTTTTAATCAAAGTGGACCCCGGATCACCCAATATTACATGAGCAGTATTGTCCAGGTGGCAGATCAGCTTTTTCGGGAATTACTCAATCGGGCCGATGTGGCCTTGGCCTGGACAGAAGACTATGAAATTCGCGTCCAAGAAGAAGGACATTGGCGCGGCTTCAAGAGTTTATCCGGTGGGGAGCAAATGTGTGGGGCCCTGGCGATTCGCTTGGCCTTGCTGAAGGTTTTAGTGGAAATTGATATTGCCTTTTTTGATGAACCAACAACGAATATGGATGCCCAGCGCCGCTCTCAACTGGCAACGGCCCTAAGTAATCTGAGAAGTTTTCAGCAACTCTTTGTGATTAGTCATGATGATGCCTTTGAGCAGATGACGGAAAACATTATTCGGGTCAGCCGTTCCAGTTAGGGGCAGCTTTCGGACTAGCTGATCACCAGATGTTTCGTTTAGGGTGTGATTAAAAAAGTATAGAGACTAAACAAAAATAATAGGCCAAATATGCCTGTGGCCCAATAGGGAGCGCGCCCCCGAAACACCAGGCCTGGACTCCCCAAACAACGAGCCTGTTCAACATCAATCCAAGGCACTTCACTACGCCGCCACCACCCCTGCACCTCAATTGGCTGATCTCCCCAGGCCCCAAAAGGACTTCTCCACAGATGGCTGAATGGCCCCCACCACCCCAAAGCCCGCAATTGCCAAAGCCCGACTTCTGTTTCTAACCACAGCCCTTGGCCTAAGCCATGCTCTAAACCCCGCATCCGTAATAACCGCCCCGTCAACTTCACCGGCACACTATCTAAGGGCAAAGCAATGGGGCTTTCAATCAGGGGTTTTAGTAACTGGGGATCAGTAACTGGCGTGGTAATTTCTGGATAGTAGGCGTTAATCCGTAACAAAATTCCCAGGCCCAGCCCCAAACTCCCCCAGCCCCAAAGCATCAGGTTCAAATTGGCAAACCACCAAAACTTAATTCCAATCACCCCGGTACGTAAGGCAAACTCTCCCCCCCGCCACACCAAAATCGCTAGAAATAATCCCAGGAATAAGCCCCACACTGGGGTTAACTGTCGCCAAAATTGCCGTTGTCCTGTCCAGGCTTGGGGCCGCTCACCCAAATCAAATTGGGGTTTTAATTGCCACTTTTGGGCGTAGATACTCAGGGCCTGGAGCCGAATACCCAAAAAGCGATGGGAATGAAACAAGCTAAACCAATCTTTAAGGGGATTTTGCCGCTCCCAGGCCGTCAGCTTGACCCAATCTCGCTGCTGGGGTGGAAACTGGAGACTCCCATAGGTAATCGCAGCAGCGCCATGAACGGGCAACACCAAGCTCAATGCATCAATTAGGGGTGAAACCTCCCGCTCCTGATACACCACCGCGGCCATAGCCTCATTGAGATGAATCAGGGCCTGGCTTAAGCCATTGGGATGGCCGGTAAAGGCGGCCGTAGCCCGATCTGTGAAGTAGAACCGAACCCGCGCGGCTGGAGCAATGATTTTTTCCAAGAGCCAGACTAAGCCATAGGCCAAGGCCGTTGTGCCACAGCCACAGCCATAGACGACCCGATTTAAGAACATGAGTCCCGCATCAACTTGACGGTCTTGGTGCTGACGGTTAAGCCATTCCAAGCGGTGGGCAAAATAATTACCGCATCGGGCCGCGGTTTGGTAAAGCTCATAGATGAGTAGCCGCCCGAAGACCATTGGCCCCAACAACAGGTTATAGCCTCGCCGGAGTTGGATAATTTCAGCACTGATGAGGATGGCAATTTCATCGGCAGGTAAAGCCGTCAGTAGCCCCTGACTGATCACCACCCAACGCCGCCAATGTCCAAAACTAAAAATTAAGGGAACAGCAGTGGGCAAAAAACCGAGTTGCGGCGGTGGCTGAAACCCAGACCAGGCCCAGCGGCCCCAAAACTTGATACTTTCTGGGCTGTAGGTATTTAAGGTAATGAAATCCAATGGCTGGAGTGAGAACTTCCAACGCAGGAGTTGTGCCCAGGCCCAGGGATAACCGACCCCAATCACTAGGGCCAAAACCCCCGTCAAAAACCAGGCCATCGCCCAGGCCCAGGAATCGAGATTATACCAAGGACTGAAAAAGTTGATCAGTGGCTGAACAATGAGGATCCGATTCACCCAGGCCCCGCCCATCAACAAAACCCCTAAACAGGCCATCTGCGTCACCCAGAGTCGCCAGGGAGAAACTTGCCGTAACACTTGTCCAGAAATAGCCCGTTCCAAGATTGGGGTTCGAGCCAGAGCTGTGGGAAGAGCTAGGGATTGGGAGAGTTCCGCTTTGCGTTGGAGGATCGGGCGGGCTTTTTCTACCCAATCGCGCACCTTGGCCTGGGGCAGTTCTGCCAAGTGATCACAGAGGGCCAGGGCCTGAGGAAATTGACCAACCACCGCATAGGCCTGGATGAGATGAAGTTGCGCCGTCACTCCCCAAGACTTGGAGCCATATTGCTTTTTAATCGCTTCTAAGGCCGCAATGGCGACGGGATAATCCTGGCGATTCAGGGCCGCTAAGGCAGCTACTAAACGCGGCTCTAGTTGATAGTCATCAAGCATAGTCAGGGACGGAAGGTGATTCAATCTCCAGACTAGGCGATTCTCTTCCAGTTTTTCTGCTGCTGTCCCAGTTGGTGATCAATGTTTCTCAGGTTTTCCGCAGTCAGTCTGGATTGGGCTATGCACGCTGATGATGTAGCGGGGGTAATGGCACGTCCAAAAAATTCCTGAAAAAATGCCTAAAAATCAGAAAGGACATCGACGACTTTCCGTGTTTCGTCTCGATGCCCTAACTGGTTCGCTCCTCACATCAATAAATGTACCAGATAATCTCCATTTCGTCACATCTCTTCCTAAAGATTTACCAAACTGAATATGTCCTGATTGCATCCCCTGGCCTGGGTCAGTAGGCTAAACCTATCCCAATATTTCCCGGCCCCGCCGCGGAAAAGAGCGGATTAACCCCCAGAGACTATAGACTTCAGAGTGTTCAGATCGCCGATGCCATGATTCCTTTGTCGCTGCTGTCTAACTTAATGCCGCCCCTGACAAGTCCACCAGCCACGGGTGTCGAATTGGTCAACATCTATGGCCTGGTACAAACCTTTATTATTTTGCTCTTGGTGGCAACTGGCGTGGCCTTGGTCAGTCGGCGGCTGGGCTTTCCCTATGTCATTGGTCTAGTGGTAGCCGGGCTATTGATTCCCAAACCAACCTTACCCAGCAACGTTGGTCTGAATCCTGAGTTGGTATTAAACCTCTTTTTACCGATTCTGATTTTTGAAGCGGCCCTAAATACCGATGCCAGTCGCTTGAAACGCAATTTACTCCCCATTGGCCTGTTGGCGGGGCCAGGGACTATTGTGGCGGCCCTAATTACAGGTGGCCTCTTTAAGCTTGCCTTTGTCTGGCCGTGGATTCCCATCTTGGCGGCGGCGGTAATTTTAACCATTACAGATACGGTATCGGTGATTGCCGCCTTCCGGGTTGTTCCTGTGCCGGCCCGCTTATCCACCATTGTTGAGGGAGAAAGTTTATTTAATGATGCTGTGGCCTTGGTGTTACTGGGCCTGATTACGACAGTTCACAGCCAAGGGGCCTTTACGCCATTTTTGGGACTGAAGCAATTTCTGATTGCCTTTCCAGGGGGAATTCTTTTGGGGTTGGGGTTGGGGTATCTCTGCATCGGCCTGTTTCGGCAGTTGGAAGATCCCCTCAGCAGCCTATTGTTGACCGTTGCTGTCGCGTTGGGAACTTTTCAGGTAGGGACAGGCCTGGGGGTTTCGGGGGCGATTGCGGTGGTGACAGCAGGCCTGGTGATTGGCAACTGGGGCCTGGAACATGAAACCACGACGGCTCAGTCGAAACTGACTCTTTTCAGCTTTTGGGAGTATGCGGCCTTTGGGGTCAATACCTTTATCTTTCTCCTGTTGGGCATTGAAGTTGACCCTAAATTTGTGATTGCGGCCGTGCCGATTGCCCTGTTGGCGATTGTCATGTATCAGATTGGCCGAGCAGCGGTGGTTTACCCGTTTTTGTATGTGTTGCGCTGGTTTGATCGCCCGATCCCGATCCGTTGGCAAAATATTCTCATAATTGGGAATGTCAAAGGTTCATTGTCAATGGCGATGGCCTTGAGTTTGCCCCGCTCGATGCCCTTTCGGACAGAAGTGATTACCTTAGTCTTTGGGACAGTGCTGGTTTCTCTGATTGCCCAAGGTCTGAGTTTGCCCTGGTTTGTCCGCAAAATGAAGGTGGCCCAGCAATCGGAATCTGGCCTGCAAATCCAAACCCTCCAACTTAATCTCATGACAGCCAAGGCGGCCCAGGCCCAACTGAAGGAATTGCTCCAGGCCGGTAGTTTACCCCAACCCTTACACGATGATCTCTGGAATCAATACCAGGCCCGGATATTAACTGCTGAATCCGAACTCCAATCTATCTGCAAATCTGATATTCAATTTCCTGATGATTTGGGACAACGCCTCTACCAAAACCGACTTCAACGACAACTGATTCTGGCCGAAAAAAGTGCAGTCACCAATGGCTTGCGGCGCGGCTTACTCTCCCCGGAAATCGCGGAACCCTATTTACAAGACCTGAATCGCCAATTTATTGCCCTCGGTGATGACTAGCCCCAATTCTCTACCTGCTCCCCTGACAGCGGCGGCGATAAAATACCAGGCCCAGGTCCTTGGCTTTCACCGAGTCGGGATTAGTAATGTTGCCCAAGCCTTAGATAATCCTGATTCCCCCAGCGCATTGCAAAAACAACGTCTCCAGGCCTGGTTAAACAAGGGATATAAAGCGGACATGGCCTGGATGAACAATCCTAAACGGCAGGATATTTATCAAGTGATGCCCGATGTAAAATCCATTATTTCCCTGGGCCTCAACTACTACGCAACGCACCAACATTCCGAGAATCCTGAACATGGCAAAATTTCCCGCTATGCCTGGGGGCGGGATTATCACCGAGTCTTAGGAAAACGCTTAAAAGCCCTTTGCCAGTGGTTAGCCGCCCAAAACCCCCAAGTTGAAACCAAGTTTTATGTGGATACGGGGCCCATTTCCGACAAGGCCTGGGCTGAACAGGGGGGCCTAGGTTGGGTGGGCAAAAATGGTAACCTCATTAGTCGGCAATACGGTTCTTGGCTATTTATCGGTGAAATTCTAATCAATCTCGACCTGGAACCCGATCTCCCCCATGCCAATCACTGTGGAACCTGTACCCGTTGCTTAGAGGCTTGTCCCACCCAGGCCATTGTCGAACCCTATACCGTTGATGCTAACCGCTGTATTGCTTACCACACCATTGAAAATCGCCAAGCCCAGTTACCTAAATTTATTGCCGAAAATCTCCAAGGCTGGGTGGCTGGCTGTGATATTTGCCAAGATGTGTGTCCGTGGAATCAACGGTTTGCCCAGGCCACGGATATTCCTGATTTTGAACCTCGACCGGATCTATTAGCCCCTTCGTTAACGGAACTCGCCACATTCACCGAGCAAGATTGGGAGCAGAAATTTACCGCCTCAGCCCTGCGCCGGATCAAACCCGCCCAATGGAGACGTAATGCCCAGGCCAATTTGGGTCGGCTCAATCCCCAACCGCAGCAGGATTAAAATTTGCCCAGATAAGAACACCCCCAAGGCAACAGGAGGGAACATGATTGCCACAACACAACAAGTTTGGACAGATGAAGCATTTATGGCCTTCTCCCAAGATGGGCATCGCTATGAATTAGTCAATGGGGAGTTGGTGGATATGGGTAGTACAGGGATGGAGCATGGTTACGTCGCCTGCATCTTAGTGGCAGAGTTAACAGCCTTTGTTCGTCAAAGGACATTATTTTGCGTCTGTGCTTGTGGAGGATGGCAACGAGACTCCCAAACCCAATACTGAAGGTAAGGCGATTGGGATTGATTTGGGACTGAATCATTTTGTTATCACTAGCGATGGCTTAAAGTTTGCCAATCCTAAATGGTATGCCAAGCATGAGCAAAACCTGAAACGTAAACAGAAGCGACTCTCCCGCCGTCAAAAAGGGTCTAGCAACCGTAATAAAACACGGCGGCAAGTAGCCAGTGTTCATCACAAAATTGCTCGGTGTCGAGAAGATTTCCATCACAAGCTATCACGCAGGATCGTTGACGTAGACCGAAAGGCGTGCGAGGCAAACCAAGTCATCGTGACGGAAAATCTCAATGTGAGAGGCATGGTACAAAATCGCTGTCTATCCAAGGCAATTAGCCAAGTTGGATGAGGGCAATTCTGCACGATGCTGAAATATAAAGCCGAGCAAGAAGGCAAGGTCGATTTGGCAGTGGACAGATTTTTGCCATCTTCTAAGACTTGCCATGTTTGTCTCAATCAAGTCAATCGCCTGTCCCTTGATGTTCGATTTTGGCAGTGCGATAAATGCGGTACAAGGCATGACCGGGACGTAAAGGCTGCCATAAATATCAGAGATGAAGGTCTGCGTATTTTGCCCTCTGGAACAGGGGAGACCGCTGCTTATCTAGGTGTAAGTCGGAATAATAAAGGTCGAAAATCCTCTACTATTTCGCAACCTATTGGAGAAGAAGCCCGCATTCTGTCGCTTGCGATGTTGGCTTAGGCCTGCCGTAGGCACAATGTCGGGTAGTTCACTTTATAGCAGTAACATATACAGCCTGTGCTCTTGCATAAGTTCTCAAGTTTCTACGCTATGCTTAACGGATAACTGCCCTGCCGATAGTCAACAGCACCAGTTAACCCCTGTTAAACAACGGTTTCTACCTGGGTCAAAACTTTATGGCCACCTCCTTTGCCGATACAGCTATTGCGGTTTTAATTGACTTAGCTGAACGGGGAGACATTGATCCCTGGGATGTACAAGTGGTGGATGTGTTTGACCGTTGTCTCCAAGAACTAGCCACCGGGCATTATCAGGATTTACACCACTCGGGACAGGCGTTTCTGTATGCCGCAATCCTGATTTTATTGAAGTCGGATAGTTTACTGGGCCTGGAGCAAGCCGAACCGACTTTGGATTTTGAGGAAGCCGCCGATGAACACTTGGTCTTGCCTGGTTTACCTGTGCAGTTAGAACGTCATCTCCAACGCCGGCCGGTGGCCCCACCCCCCCAACGTCGCCGTGTCACCTTGGCAGAATTGATTGACCATCTCAAAACCATGGCCGTTGAAGTTGAAAAACGGACAATCAATCGACCGCCCCGCCCCACCCCAGTCCGCAGGCGCCCCAGCAATATTAAAGCCATTACCCAACTAGCCCACCAAGAAAATCTGACGGAAATGGCCCATGAGGTTGAGGCCCTCTTACATAACCAAGGCCTGGGAGAGGAATGGTTAGATTTAGAAACCCTACTGACCCTCAAAAATGATCGGGTAGGGGTGTTTTGGGCCCTATTGTTCCTGTCCTCCCAGTCTAAAGTCGAACTAGACCAGGCCGAGTTTTACCAAGACCTCCGGATCAGAATTTATCAAGCCGATTTACTCCCTAGTCCCGTAGTTGCCTCTGCCTAATCAGCATTAAGCTCTTTGAAGCATGGCACAGAGTTGTTGATGATACTGTCCGTTACTGGCGAGGTAGCCCCCGGCCTGGTTAACATCTCCTTGGTTATAGGTCAATAAGCTTTGATCAAAACGGGTCAGTTTGCCCCCCGCTTCGGTCAAAATCAACTCCGGCCCGGCCAAATCCCAATCCTTGGGAGAGGTGCGACTGGGCAACATGAAATATACATCCGCGTCCTGTTCCGCAATTGCCGCTATTTTGCAGCCAATACTGCCCATTTTTTTACGGGCCTGTTGGGGCATACGCTGTAGAAAAGCTTCTAGCTCTGGGGTAGCATGACTGCGGCTGGTTAAAACTTCTAAATCTTCCCAGGCCCGTTCTTGATTTACGACCAACCGATAAGGAGGTGCAGTCCGCGTCAGCCGATAACTGCCTTCCCCAACTTGAGCTAGGTAAACCCCATCCCGCCCCGGCCAGGCCACGGCAGCTAAAATTGGCCGACCTTGGTGAACTAGGGCAATGTGGGTGGCATATTCTCCAGTCCGTTGAATAAAGTCTTTAGTTCCGTCCAGAGGATCAATCACCCAAACATAGGGTTGTGACAAAGGTGGGCCAGGCTGATAGGTTTCTTCGGTCAGGTAGCCAAATTCTTGATCACCACAGGCTTCTCGTAACCGATTGAGAATTAATTTATCTACGGCCTGGTCTGCCATCGTTACGGGGGATAAATCGGCATGGGTCTGGGTTTGCCAACACTCAGGGTTTTCTTCATACTCTTTTAATAAATCGGATGCTGCCCAGGCCACCTCAACAAGCAACTCTCGATAATTATCTAAGTTCAAGGACATAATTGAGCCTTTGCCAATGACTGCACGTTCACTATCAAATTAATCAGCCTTAATAGGCAATTTGCCAATACTTCCAGGCCGCGTGGGCCAAGGTCAAGACCCCAACTGTAATGGCTTTTTCATCTACATCAAATTGGGGGTGATGGAGCGGATAATTGGGCCGATCTGCAAAGCCCACCCCTAAGCGAAACATTGCACCGGGGGCCTGTTCCAAATAGAGGGCAAAATCTTCCGCACCGAGGGACGGTTCTGGGAGGGTATGGACATTTTCTTTCCCGATTGCTTCTTGGGCTGCTTCCTGTAACAGTTGCGTCAGGTGAGGGGCATTACAAACCGAGGGGACTCCCCGCCGATAATCCAGTTCATAGGTCGCGCCATAGGCCTGGCAGGTGTGGGCAACAATTTTCTCAATCCAGGCCGGCAGGGCTTGACTGGTTTCAGGATGAAGGGAGCGAACTGTGCCTTGTAAAATGACTTGATCCGCAATCACATTGGGAGCGCGACCGCCAGAAATTTTCCCAATGGTGAGGACAACAGGACGGAGCGGGTTTTGGGTGCGACTAATGGCCTGTTGCAAATTCGTAATCACTTGGGCCGCAATCCAGATGGCATCAATGGCTTCGTGGGGACGCGCGCCGTGGCCAGATTCCCCCATAATCCGAATTTCTAAATCATCGGCGGCAGCGGTCAAGGCCCCATAACGTACCGCAATTTCTCCGGCCGGAATGGACGGAAAAACGTGGAGAGAAAGAATCGAACTCACCTGTTGCATTGCACCTGCCTCAATCATCCAGGCCGCGCCTTGGGCAATTTCTTCGGCGGGTTGAAAAATAAATCGCAGTCTCCCCGGTAAATGATCCTGGAGTTGAGCCAAAACCATTGCCGTTCCTAGTCCCACCGTTGTATGAACATCATGGCCACAGGCGTGCATCACCCCCGGTCGTTGGGAGGCAAAGTCAAGATGGGTGCGCTCATGAATTGGTAAGGCATCCAAATCCGTCCGAATCGCCAAAATCCGCTCATCTTGCCCATTACCGGGAATTTCCCCCATCACCCCCACCCCTGCTGGGCCTGGTAAGAGTTGCACCCCCGCCGAAGACAAAACACCGGCCACATAGGCTGAAGTTTGAGTTTCCTGGCCGCTTAGTTCTGGGTGGCTGTGGAGATGACGGCGAATTTCTAATAAGCGGGGCTGAAGGGTTTCTGCTAAATGTTTAATCTGGGGCAACATAGGGAAGGCAAAACAAACTGTTAGAATGAAAGCGATATAGCCTTATAGTAACGCTGATTTATTTCTAAGACATCAGATAATTTCACTGCTAAATATGTTTGATTGATATTTATCAATTTTTGGTTGTCAGTCAATCTTGACTACGCCGCCTTGGATTATCTGATGAACCCTACCCATAACTGTTATCTCTGCTGAGGCCTGGCCCGCTATTGCGGGGAATCTGGCCTGCCTATCACAAGAGGTTACAGATACGGTCGTTGCCATAACTGTTATCCATTCCCTCAGGGAGTTAACCCGATCACTAGGATTGTTTCTGCCCTCTGATTGATTATCTAAATTTTCAGGTTAAGTATTACTTATGTTATCTGTGATTAACCGTTTATCTATCTTTGTTGATGGCAATAATATGTTTTACGCCCAACAAAAGAATGGCTGGTTCTTTGATCCCCGGCGAGTTTTGAACTATTTTACTCGAGATCCCGCCACTCACTTAGTTAATGCCTTCTGGTACACCGGCCTGAAGGATGTCCAAGATCAACGCTCATTTCGGGATGCGCTGATCAACTTGGGTTATACGGTGCGGACAAAAATGCTGAAAGAGTTCTATGACGATCAACAACATAAATTTTCACAAAAAGCAAATCTGGATATTGAAATTGTTATTGATATGTTTAACACCGTGGATCAGTATGATCGGGTGATTTTATTTAGCGGGGATGGGGATTTTGAGCGGGCCATTGAGCTTTTGCGCTCTAAAAATACTCATATTACGGTGGTTTCTACAGAGGGGATGATTGCCCGTGAACTCCGCAATGCTACAGATCGTTACTTGGACTTGAATGATTTACGCCCAGAGATTGAGAAGATAGATAAGTCAGAACTGATCTTAGAAAAAACTGCTTAACTCTTTTCGGAATTGTCCTGAGAGCCTATTTTGGGTTTAATGTACGTAGGAACAGTCTTGCAACCGTCTCCCATAAATGCCTCCAGCAATTAAGTCATACCTCTAGATGAGAAATAGGCTGTATGCCCACGGACTATGTTTTGCCCTCAACCCTATTTTTAACCTTCTTGCTTTTAATTGGGCTGGTTTTCTTTCTACGGGCGTCAACAAAGAACCGCACTGAAGTCAAACGCCTGCCTGCTCCTGGAGAACCTACCCCGCTGTTGACTCAAATTCAAAACCATCTAACAGGACGGGCCTATCGGATTATTGCGGTTAGTCCTGAACAAGAGCAGATTACTTTTGAGGGGTTGGTGAGTGCTAGTCTCGGGTTAGCCATTTTTCTGACCATTTTAGCGGTACTTGGCCTGGGTAGCTTGGGTTTAGTGTTGGGGATGATTTGGCCGCCGTTAGAGGGTTGGGGCCTGGGCCTGGTCATTTTGGCACCGTTGGCCACTATCTTTTATTGGCAGGGCGCACAACGACACGAAACCGTAACCGTCCAAGTCGAACGCGACCAAACCCAACCCGGCCTGGCCACGATCACCATTACCGCCCATCGGGATGAACTGATTGCCCTCAATGCCGCCTTAAATCCTGGAGATTAGGGCCGAGTCTATGGAGTAGTTGTCCGTGAGGCTCATGCCTATTCATAGCCGTAACTGCATTGCATCTTGGGATTGAGGTATTGACTGGCCTGGTCTTCAAAGGTGATGCAGATAGTGGTCATGCCGCTGACACAAATTCCCCCGAAAACCCTATTTGCCTGATTTTGCCGTAATCCTCAATTAAGTCCTTAAGTCCCAGCAAATCTTCGAGTTCATACCCCTGCTTCAGAGAGATTAGCCCATGAGTTGCCGCACAAAATATTTCGCCTAGCATAATCAGCCGAGACTGAACCGGGAAGTCATTGCTCAACCCAATCTCAATGCGCTCCTTCATGTCTTCAAAAGTACTGTCCTGCATCAATTTCTCCTCTGCTACGTTGATTAATACTGCCGTCCCTAAAAACTAGGGCTACCCTCTGTATCTTCTGGTCTTCTCTATCAATGTAAATTGCCTGTTTCAACCCAAAGTTCAAATCCCTGATAGCAGCATCCCTATTGATATAGTAAGCAATTCGGGGTGCTTGAGACCGCCCCTTGATCAAGCCTTGCTGAAAAGCTCCCCGAACATTTTTGGCTTTGGTCGTTAATACCTTAAACTCCCAATTCTCCCCATCCACAAGAGCATCAAACCGCCGAACATACTGCTCTTTACGGCTCTCATCAACTAACTCCACAACCTGGCCTTGCTTGGCAAAAACTTCCGAGATAAAAAGCTCTGAAGCAAAGTCATCACTGCGATTATGTCCCTCATGGATCAAAACATAGCCCCCGGTCTGCTCATCAAAATAGTGCCTCTCATACTCCGGCCCAGCAGCTTTATAGGCGATGCGATTCTGGGCAATGGGGTTCACAGCAGTTTTCGATAATTGACTCTGGACTTCTGCCATTATCTACTGTTGCAGATGTAAAACAAGTCGATTTAGGATGGTTGCCTAAACTCTTCAACTCTTTCAGGTTTTTGATTCGGGGCTTGCTACCACCCACTAAATGTAGCGTTATGCGTAGTCTGTTCTGAGAGAATGAAAATCTTATGATATTGTTATCTCACTTAGGAATGAAATACTGAAAAACTCGAAACCATTACGGGTACTAGCTTCTAATATCTCACTTTCAATAGAAATGGCTATAATTGCCGCCAAACGATTTCCCGACTCGCCCTCATTCAGTCTTAAATGGGTAGTCCCATAAAACACGAGTTGACTGCCTTTGCCGGGGGATAAAATTTTAATTTTCTAGGAGTTCAAAATTCTAGTTAGAGCATGATTCAGCCTGTCTAGGACTATATTTGAACTGTTCCAGGCCCAGAGATTAGCCTTTAACTATTCCGGACTTGTTGAGACCAAACGCGAGTCGGTAAACCCCAAACATAGATAAAGCCCTCGGCCGCTTTGTGATCAAATTGATCCTCGGCACCATAGGTGGCCAAGTCTGGGGTATAGAGAGAATAATCAGATTTCCGTCCCACAGTCGTGGCCTGGCCCTTAAAGAGTTTGATCCGCACTGTCCCCGTCACCCGTTGTTGAGTTTGGGCGATAAAGGCATCCAAGGCTTGCTTGAGGGGGCTATACCAGAGGCCGTTATAAACTAGGCGGCTATAGGTTTCCTCCAGGCCCCGTTTATATTGACTTACATCTGCGGTCAGGGTCAAGCTTTCTAAATCCCGGTGGGCCGCAATTAAAACCAGCAAAGCCGGAGCTTCATAAATTTCCCGAGACTTAATGCCGACTAAGCGATTTTCGATCATGTCAATCCGGCCAACACCATGAATGCCGGCCCGCTCATTCAGTAATTCCACCAGGCGCACGGGGTCATAACGGGTGTCGTTAATGGAGACCGGAATCCCCTGTTCAAAGCCAATTTCCAAATATTCAGGGGAATTTGGGGTGTTGTCCACAGGCCTGGTGAGGAGATAAACTTCCTCCAGAGGTTCCGTCCAGGGATCTTCCAAGGGCCCTGCTTCAATGCTGCGACCGAGTAAATTCCGGTCAATGCTATAGGGAGATTTTTTCTTAACTGGGGAGGGAATGCCATATTTTTCCCCATAGGCAATGGTTTCTTCCCGACTCATTCCCCACTCCCGGGCCGGGGCCAGCACTTTTAGATCCGGATTCAAGGCGGCAATAGAGACATCAAAGCGGACTTGGTCATTGCCTTTTCCAGTACAACCGTGGGCAACGGCATCGGCTCCATAGTCTGCGGCTGCATCAACTAACAGTTTGGCAATTAAGGGGCGGGCCAGGGCGGTAGAGAGGGGATAACGGTTTTCATAGAGGGCATTGGCCTGGATGGCGGGAAACGCATAGTTGCGAATGAAACTATCTTGGGCGTTAATCACCAAGGACTGGGCAGCTCCAGAATCGAGGGCCTTTTTGCGCACGGGTTCAAGCTCATCCCCTTGCCCCAAGTCAGCCGCCAGGGTAATGACTTCCTCCACGCCCCACTCATGCTTGAGGTAGGGAATACAGACCGAGGTATCAACCCCACCGGAATAAGCAAGAACAACTTTTTTTGCGCGACCCATGTTTCACCCTATACCCAATGACTCATCCCCACTATTATCAGCACAATGTTTAGATTCCGCATGGGGCCTGGTTTGATTTTTCAGGATTTCCTAAGATTTCCAGGCCCACAGGAGGATGATCTTGCCGTCAACGCCTTCTCAACAAATACTATCTGGTTCCGAAACTCTAACCCAAATCATCACCTGCCCAGACTGTTCTCATCCATCAGAATTTGAGAAGTTCCCCGTGGAAGATGCTGTTGATCTGGCCCGGCTTTGAGACGAGATGGGTCATGGGCGGACTTGATGCCAGGCCCTAGGGTTGAGGAGCGCGAACCTCAGACTTAATACCCTGCTGAGCCAATCTGTCAACCAAGATTTGAGCCGAAAGGGTATCTTCAAAGGCCCCAAACTGGATTCTCACCCCCTCTGGAAATTGGACTAAATAGGCATTGGCAATTCCTTGACGGCCCTTCACTAAATCCGCCGGTGCTTGATACGGGGCAACAACATAGAAAAATGATTTTTCACCCATTGGGGCTGCCATTGGCTCAACCACAGGCCTGGTTACAGCTTCAGCCGGGGTGGGGAGTGAGGTTGTCGGGGCAGAATTCGGGTTGGGAATGGTTGCGGTGGCAGGACTTGGCAGCGCGACTGGGGGGCTTGGGAGAATCTCGCCGACTGGGGCAGGAGCAGCAGTATTAGGAGGAAGGGGGGGGAGAGTATCCGGTTCGACCAGGCCTGGGGTTGGATTCATCGGATCAACTTGATCCATCACAGGCCTGGGTTCTGAGCGCATTTGCCACCAGATGTACCCCATGGCCCCCGCCGTCGTCATCAGACCGGCCAATACTAAGCCAATGGTTAAGCCACGGCTCAAATAGGTCGGAGAAGCTGCCGGGGTGGGGGTGTCCAGTTTCGGAATATTTTCCAGCAGTGCCGCAGCGGAATCAAAGTAGGTGTTGGGGCCATCTAATTGCTTGACCGTTGGACTACTCAGCGGGGCAGCAGTGGCTGGAGGGGGTGTTGGTTCCAGGGCTGGGGAGTCAGTTGCAGGGCTGGGGGGCGTTGCCGCACTATCTAGAATGTCTGAGTCAAAGGGCTGAAAATCCCCCAGATCAAACCAGACTTCATCCACACTTGGTTCGGCCACAGGAGGGGGGGAGGAGGCTAGGGGGGGAGCGGGTTTAGGCAGAGTTGGGACTTCCGAAAAAAGGTCTTCTGCGAGCGAGCACTGCTCTACAATTTCTGGAAACGGCCCAGCAGGAGAGTCTTCCCCCAGACCTGGGGTTTCTTCCACCGTGATCGAGTCGGGGGTAACGGGATCCGGGGCTTCCTTGGGAAAAATAGGGGCAAACCAGGCCTGGAGTGGAGAGGTTCCTGATTCAGGCTGTTGGGGAAGGCGAGTCTCCAGTTCAGCTAAGAGTTCTGTGATCGATTCTGGGGCTAATTCTGGGGATTCTTTCGGCGGGGTCGGCTCTGGGAGTTGCTTGAAGGTGGTGACACTGGTGGCCAGGCCCTCGGGAGGCGATTCTACAGGGGCAGGAATAGATGGCGGTTCGGGAACAGGAGCAACAGTGGCATAGTCGGGCTGGGCAGATGTCGGGGCGGCCTCAGTTGGGGAGATGGCTGCGCTGGAGTTGGGGGCGGGATGAGCAGCGGCTGGGAATGGGGACAGGCTTTGGACTAAGCGGTGACAGCGATATTGGGTTAACTCAGCCTCAAGACTTAGGTTCAAACAAGCAACGGCGGCTTTTAAGCGGGCCTGGACTTCGGAGGGGGAGGCGGGAGTGGTCACGGTCATAGGTGCTGCCCTAATTTTTCTAAAAGACAATTCTGTAAAATGGCCTGTGGACTAAACCTAAGCAATTGTGATTCCCCTAGGGGCCTGGCAATTACTCGAAAAGTAGTTACCATGAACACGATTGTTTATGCAGAAAGTGCCAGACACTTTGCCGAGTTGGCCTGTGACATTTCTTCAAGAGGTTGGTGTGAGTCGGCGGCGAAATTTACCAGAAACCACAGCCTATGTGCGGATTACCCAGCATTCTTGGACGTTGGGGCAGATGACTGGGGAGGTTTTGGCGAGTCAATATACCTGGCATTTTCATTGGCGGTTTAGGGACAAGGCCCTGGATATTACCCCTGCCTTAGGACGAGCCTTAATTAAGGAACCCTTAAGCCGTTTCTTAGAGCAAAAAGACTACCAACTGGAACCGGGGGGCGACTATACCTTTACAGTGCGGGCTAAGTTTTAGGCCTCTGGCTCCTCAACGGAACTGACTTTTCCCCAGGCCCCTGATAGGATCGATCTGGAGGAAAGGGCCGAGAGCACCGAGAGTTTACTTTTGCCGAGAAGATTGCCTTTGCTTCCAGGCCTGACCATTGTGAAACCCTATAAATTTAGGACTGAGTTGCTATGTCCATGCCGGTCATTGTTGTTGGTGCGCTGGGTAAAATGGGGCGGGAAGTGGTGAAGACGATTCAGCAAACCCCAGATTTAGAGCTTTATGGCGTAGTCGATCGAACCGGGCAGGGGGAGGATATTGGCAGTCTGATTGGCCTGGGAACCTTAGATGTTGTGATCAGCCCAACCTTGCAAGAGCTTTGTGTCGCCGCCGCCCAAGAAAAACAGCCCGTGGTGATGGTGGACTTTACCCATCCCAATTCGGTTTATGAACATGTCCGCATGGCGATTGCCTACGGGGTTTATCCAGTGGTGGGCACAACCGGCCTCAGCCCAGCCCAGTTACAGGATCTGGCAGATTTTGCCGACAAAGCCGACATGGGGGTTTTGATCATTCCGAACTTTTCCATCGGGATGGTCTTACTCCAGCAGGCGGCGATCCAAGCCTCCCAATATTTTGACCATGTGGAAATCATTGAACTGCATCACAACCAAAAAGCCGATGCCCCCAGTGGGACTGCCCTCCAAACGGCCCAAATGTTAGCCGAACTGGGTAAAACCTTTAATCCAGCCCAAGTTGTGGAAACTGAACATCTCCCTGGAGCCAGAGGAGCCACCGCCCCTGAAAATATCCATATCCACAGTATTCGCCTGCCCGGATTAATTGCCCATCAAGAGGTCATTTTTGGTGCGCCTGGACAAATCTATACCCTCCGCCATGACACCAGTGATCGGGCCTGTTATATGCCTGGTGTGGTTTTAGCCATTCGCAAAGTCACCCAACTTAAACGGCTGATTGTGGGCCTGGAAAAAATTCTCTAGGTTGCTCGCTCCTGAGTCTTTTTCAGTTCTAAGCATCTTCTCTTCCTTGGGGGCTAACTCTGGGATTGGAGCAACAGGTTAAGATAAAGAGAGTCTAGCCCCCAGGAGCCTCCTATGCCAATTGGTGTACCGAAAGTCCCCTACCGGATGCCCGGTGAACCTTACACCCAATGGATTGACATTTACAACCGCCTCTATCGGGAACGGATTATTTTTTTGGGGCGGGAAGTAGATGATGAAATTGCTAACCAAATTGTGGCAGTAATGCTTTACCTTGACTCAGAAGACCCAGGCAAAGACATCATGCTCTACATCAATTCCCCTGGGGGATCGGTCACGGCTGGGATGGCGATTTATGACACGATGCAGCATATCAAATCCGATGTAGTGACCATCTGCGTTGGCCTGGCCGCTTCGATGGGTTCTTTTCTCTTGGCAGCAGGCACAAAGGGTAAACGCCTCGCTCTGCCTCACTCCCGGATTATGATCCATCAACCCTCCGGTGGCACTCGTGGGCAAGCAACGGATATTGAAATTGAAGCGCGGGAAATTCTGCGGATTCGTCGCCAACTGAATAATCTTTATGTCCATCACACAGGGCAAGTGCTTGAAAAAATTGAAAAAGATATGGATCGGGATTATTTTATGTCGGCCCAAGAAGCCAAAGACTATGGCCTGATTGATCGGGTCATTGAAGATCGGCCTGCTTAATCATCAGCTAATTGTTAGTAATTCCCATAACCTTTGAATGTAGTTCCTCGTGGTGTCCCGCATAAATTAGGGTGTGCATGGCTGCCAGGGCTAGTTGGGTCTTACCCCAGGCCAAGTTCTTAAATTCTGTCCAGGCCAGCATAAAGCTATTCAAAATCACGGTTGGATTATCAAGACGAGCTTTAATTTCCTTGATTTGCTAATGATGATGCATTGAACCAGAATTTTTTGCTGTACCAAACCATTTATTGAGCCAGGCCTGCATTTGGTTGATTTCAATGGACTGGGTAGTGATGACGGATTTTGCGAACGCACCGACAGGTTGATGTTTCACCAGGCCCCTGTTTAATAACTGCTCAGACATCATCACTGCGCCGTGGTGGTGCATAATCATATCTTCTAAAAAAGTTTGATCGAGGGTATCTCCCTGTAACTGGGTTAAATCTCGCATCATCGGCACATAATTGACTTCTGGTTTGGCTTGGGGATACCAGTCTCTTAACCAGGCCTGGAGTTGTAAAATTTCTGCTGATTGGACATCAATAATGGCCTGGGCAAAGGCGCGCATTTCTGGACGTGGACTGCGGTTAAGGATCAGGGTCGCCGTTTCAACCGCTTCTTGATGGTGGGGGATCATTTCCGCAATGTAATGTTCTTCACTTGTAACCATCATCATGTGGCCACCGTGAGACATGGGAGTTCGGGAATGTCCCATTACCTGTAGGGATTCTGGCTGGGCTTGGAGGCCTTGATAGTTGGACTGCCACCCAAAAATCCCCCCACCCAAAACAGCAGCCCCAACTCCTAAAGTAATGAATAGTTTTTGACTGCTGATTACCATAATAATTTCCCCCTGAGATAATTTAATTATAGCAATACCCACTGCCTAGGATTTTGACCCATTCGGTGCTTGGTGCAGCGTCAATCTGGGTAATAGTTTGGATCAAAAAGCTAAGACTTTAGTCCTATAAAATATCAAGCAAGCCCCTAGCCAGAGTTTGCCAGGCCATGTCTCCCCTCCAACAACTCGAAGCCTACTCCCAGCAGCACCCCCAAGAGGTCTTACTGATCAGTGCCCGCTGGCTGGATGGGGCCAACACGGAGCAGGAAGATTATGTGATGGTCTTTAAGGGGGTTTCCAGTTCCTTGATGCACGCGACGGCGGTGGATGCCGATGTACCTGTTTTACCCCCCCAGGCCGAGATCCTAACCATTGATCGCCTAGCTAGTCCCTACAACCCTAACCAACCGCAATATCTAGAGCAAAACATCACTTGGGAAAGGTTTGTTGCTCAATATCTCAATATTTGATCGGCATTGAGCCAATATAGTAGCTTAGGAATATCTGGGCCTGGAGGATAAGGTGTTGCTATCTTCTGCCGATCATACCCGTGATAACATCCTGCCACCCCCTGAGGTCAATTATCAGGCCCAAGTCCAGCAATTACAGGCCCTGTTGGCGGAGATGAGCCAGGCAGTTGTCCCCAATGGTCAACGACAAGCAGCCCAAAAGCTGGCCACAGAATTAGGCTTGACCCTGGGGGGCCTGGGCTTTACCGATGCAACCCAACTGGCCTGGATGATTGCCCAACGCCTCACCGAAACCCTGACCTTTACCCCCCAGACCTTAAAAGAACTCAATCATTGGGGCAGCAAGCTTAAGGAATTAACCAGCCCTGTCCCGGCCGCACCCCCGGATCAACCTGAGATTTTATTAATTGATGAGGATTTGGATTTAGCCCAGGCCTTAGGACGCGATGCCCCGCACTGGGAAATGCAATTGGTGACAGTGACAACCTGGGCGGATGGTCTGGCTTATCTGGCGGATTATCGCCCCAGTTTAGTCGTAATCAATCCCCATTTAGCCCCCGACAGCCAAGCTAATTCTCAACTCCTTTCCCGCTTATCCCAGGCCAGTCCGGCAATTCCGACCATTTTATTCACCGATGAAGACAGTTGGCGGGCCCGGTTAGCAGCAATTCGCTTGGGAAGTCGGGTTAGTTTGGCAAAGCCCGTCAGTGGGGATCAAGTCTGGCAGGCCATTAGTGATCTCCTCCATCGCCAAGAGAACACCCAGGCCCATGTCTTAATTGTGGATGATGATCCGGTGGCGATTACAATCCTGAAACGGGTGCTTGCCCCTTGGGGCCTGGATATCACCGCAGTGCAGGATCCCCAGAAGTTTTGGCAGGCCCTTGAAGCTACCATTCCTGATCTCGTCATTCTGGATGTGCAAATGCCGGGGATTAACGGGATTGAATTGTGTCAGATGGTGCGTTCAGATCCCCGCTGGGGCCGCTTGCCAATTGTTTTTTTTACCGCCAGCACCGAACCAGATTTAGTCACCCGCCTATTTGCCGCCGGAGCCGATGATTTTGTCAGTAAGCCGATCATTGGCCCGGAACTGGTGACCCGGATTCTGAACCGCCTCGAACGCACCCGCCTCTTACGGAGTTTAGCTGAAACCGACCCCCTGACTGGAATTTTTAACCGCCGTAAAGCCCAGGAAATGCTGGAAAAATTTATTGGACTGGCCCAGGCCGAGACTCAACCCCTATCTTTAGTGATGTTGGATTTGGATCACTTTAAGCAGGTGAATGATCGGTATGGCCACAGCAGCGGTGATCAGGTCTTGGTCGCAACGGCTCGTTTACTCCGCCAATCCCTCCGTCCAGAGGATGTGGTGGCCCGTTGGGGGGGAGAAGAGTTTTTAATTGGGATGTATGGCCTGGGGGCAGAGACAGCGGTGGCGCGCCTGGAGTTTGTCTTGGAGAAGTTACGCACAAGGCAATTTACCTCTGAGCAAGGAGAGATATTCCAGGTTAGTTTTAGTGCCGGGGTAGCCGAATTTCCCCACCAGGGCCAGGATCTAATGAGCCTTTACCGGACGGCCGATGAAACTCTCTACGCCGCCAAAGCCAATGGTCGTAATCAGGTCTTAGCCGCCAACGTCTAACAGTACCCCGGCCTAGTTTCCTGCATAGGCAATCTTAATGGTTCAATAGGTGGGGAGTGCTTGTAAATCTGACCATTCCTGCCGATCCCGTGACCCAGACTGTTCTGAGAGAGTAGAACTGTTAAAAAGACTGCCGATAAAGCATTTCTGACTTGTCCCCGTCTCACCCCAAATGAGTAACGCGATAGAATCAGCCCATTTCCTCGCTGTCTTGCCAATGTCCATCAGAGCCGAAAAACTATTGCGTTGGCAGCGGTCACAATCTTTATTGTCCCGGCAATGGCAAATTACCACCGCAATTTTGGGGCTAGTGGGGCGGTGGTTGGGAGACTGGGCCTGGCATCGGAATTCTGCTCGCCTGCGCCAAAAACGGGCCCGCCAGCTGGTGCAAACCCTGCTGAATTTGGGGCCGACCTTTATTAAGATTGGGCAATTTCTCTCCACTCGGATAGATCTACTGCCTTGGGAATATGTGGAAGCTCTCCGTGATCTCCAGGATCGGGTTCCCCCCTTTAGTTCCCGCCAGGCCTTGGAGATTGTCAGCCGTGAATTAGGTTATCCTCTACCAGAACTCTATGCCGAATTTACCGCTGAACCCCTGGCAGCCGCTAGTTTAGGCCAAGTCCATCGAGCCACATTACACACAGGCGAGGCCGTCGTTGTCAAAGTCCAGCGGCCCTATTTACAGCAACTTTTGAGCTTGGATTATCGGGTAATCGGGGCCTGGGTCAAATTGATCCATCGGATGATTCCCGTCAGTCGCCGTTACGATTTACCTGCCATTTATGAAGAATTCTTTAGCATCCTCTTGCAAGAAATTGACTATATCCGGGAAGGTCAAAATGCCGACCGCTTTCGCCAAAACTTCCAGGCCGAGCCTCATATTCGCGTTCCCAAGATTTACTGGACCTACACCACCAGTCGCGTCCTGACGATGGAATATTTACCCGGAATCCGGATTGATAACCGCGCTGCCCTGGCTGCCCACGGACTCAACCCCCAGGCCCTGAATCAACTGGGTATTTGCTGCTACCTCAAACAACTCTTAATTGATGGCTTTTTTCATGCCGACCCCCACCCTGGCAACTTGGCTGTGACAACCACAGGAGATTTAATTTTTTACGACTACGGCATGATGACGGAAGTGGCCGCCCTGAACCAAGAACAAATGGTGGCAACATTTTTTGCTGTCCTCCAGAAAGATACCCAGCAGGTGATTGTTACCTTGACCCAGTTGGGCTTAATTGAACCCGTCGCCGATATGTCCACCGTGGAGCGGATCATGCAGGTGATTCTGACGGAATTTACGGAACGGCCCCTAGATGTGGAATTTTTTAGCCAGATGCGCCAAGACGTTTATCTGCTTTTCCAACAACAGCCTTTCCGCCTGCCCGCCAAACTGACCTATATCCTCAAGTCTTTAACCACCTTAGATGGCATTGCCCGGACGCTGGATGCAAACTATAACTTGGTGGCCGCGGCTCAACCCTTCGTGAAACAATTAGCCCTCAGTTCGCGGGGACGGGGCTGGCGGGCCTTGACCCAACAAACCCAAAGCTTTATTCAACGCAAACTCAACCAACCCAGCCACACGGAAATCCTGTTACAAAATTTCCAGGCCCGGCTCGAACGGGGTGACATTAAAGTCCGGGTTAAGGCCCCAGAAACGGAGATCATGCTGCGGCGAGTTTATCTGACCCTGCAATGTTTATTACTGACCTCTGTTGCCGGCTTCACTTTGTTGGGAGGGATATTACTTCTCTTAGGAGATTATTGGGGCGGGGCGATTTTTCTGTTTATGGTGACGGCTTTAGCAGTTTTGGGCCTGGGGCGATTGGCCTGGCGACTCCTATTTTAAGTTTGTGTATCAAAGTCAGACCCAGATCAAGCATCTCCTAAGGGATGGTTTAAGATAAAGAGTCAATCCAGCCGCCCTCGGAATTTTTCCCTATGTCCTTTGTTGGCCTGCATATTCACAGTGACTACAGTTTGCTCGATGGCGCCAGTCAGTTACCGGATCTGGTCAACCAGGCCATGGAATTGGGGATGCCCGCGGTGGCCTTAACGGATCATGGGGTGATGTATGGCGCAGTCGAACTCCTAAAACTCTGTCGGGGTAAGAACCTCAAGCCGATCATTGGCAACGAAATGTATGTGATCAACGGGGATATTACCAAACAGGAACGACGGCCGCGGTTTCATCAAGTTGTCTTAGCCAAAAATACCCAAGGCTATCGGAACCTGGCCAAGCTAACCACGATTTCCCATCTCGAAGGGGTGCAAAGCAAAGGAATTTTCTCCCGCCCCTGTATCAACAAAGATTTACTGGAGCAGTATCGGGAAGGCTTGATTGTCACCAGTGCCTGTCTAGGCGGTGAAATTCCCCAGGCCATCATGCACGGCAAACCCGATGTAGCAAGACGAGTGGCCAGTTGGTACAAAGAACGGTTTGGTGAAGATTTTTACTTAGAAATTCAAGATCATGGCTCCCCGGAAGATCGGGTTGTCAATGTGGAATTGGTGAAAATCAGTCAGGAATTGGGAATCGAGATTATTGCCACGAACGACTCCCATTACATCTCCTGCTACGACGTGGAAAGCCATGATGCGCTCTTGTGTATTCAAACCGGCAAGCTGATTACAGAAGATAAACGATTAAGGTATAGCGGCACCGAATATCTCAAATCCGCTGCAGAAATGGCCCTGCTGTTTCGGGATCATTTAGAGCCAGAGATTGTTGAAATGGCGATTAAAAACACCCTGGCCGTCGCGGAAAAGATTGAAGGGTATGACATTTTCCGGGAACCCCAAAGCCCCGCCTATCCTCTCCCCCCCGGCCATACGGCTGAAACCTATCTGGAACAAGTCACCTGGGCAGGCTTACTCAACCGCTTTAATTTAACGACGCGCACTGAAGTTGAACCCCGCTATCGGGAACGCTTGGAATACGAGTTAGAAATGCTCCAAAAAATGGGCTTTTCGACTTATTTTCTTGTCGTGTGGGATTACATCAAGTATGCGCGGGATAATGGCATTCCCGTGGGGCCAGGCCGGGGGTGCGTTCTAGGCAATACACGAGTGTTATTAGCAAATGGTCAAGAGACTTGTATCCAAGATATTCAGGTGGGGGAAGTCGTCATTACCCATCGTGGCCAAGCCCTACCCGTCACTCAGAAATTTGAATATCCTTGCAATGAAAAAATCATTCAACTGGCCATCGGCAGCGAAACCCTGACCCTCACCCAGGATCATAAAATTTGGGCAATTCAGTCGCAACGATGTACGGTCAAGTCAGCTAAAACTGAGACTGTTATTTGTAAACCCAGTTGCCAGCGTTATTGTTCAGAAAAGCCTTTTGAAAAGTACCAACTAGAGTGGTTGCCAGCTTCAAGTCTAGAAAAAGATGATTTTGTTGTTTTCCCCCGTAATCATTCGACTGAGCAACCTCTGACGTTTGATCTCCTGGATTACATTGAATCTAAGCCCCATCTCAAACATGATGAGTGCTCCATTTGGTATGAAATTGGCACCAACTCACTACTCACCCACAAAATTCCCCGTTTCATTCCCTATGATCAAAACTTGGCCAAACTTTTAGGGTTTTATATTGCTGAAGGGTGGTCACGATTAGGCGAGCGTGAATGTGCCGTTGGTTTTGGCTTCTCTGATCAGGAGTGGGATTATGCCCAAGAAGTTAGCCAATTATTACAAAATGTTTTTGGTCTTGATAGTAAAATTACGCCTCACCAAACGCGCCATTCACTTCAAGTCATTGCTTATTCACGCATCGTTGGGGAATTTCTCGCAGCAATTTGTGGCAAGGGAGCAAATCATAAGATTATTCCTAATGATATTATTTTGCATGGTCAGTCTAACTACACTAGAATCCTCATTGCGTATCTTTTTCGGGGTGATGGTCATAATGGTTCTTCTAGTAAAACGATTGCAATTAAATACACAACCACCTCGCCCCAATTAGCCTCACAGTTACGTTTTCTCTTGGCTCGGTTTGGATATTGGGCCTCAATCTTAATCCGTAAGAAAGATAACACTAAATGGGCTGATGAATATTCAGTCAAGTTAGCTGGAAAACAATTATTGAACTGGAATTCAGATTTCTGGGATTTTCCGATTGGTGTTAAAGAACAAGCCTTTTATCGAAATGATAGCTTTTATGTTGATGAAAATTACATTTATATCAAGATTCGGGCTAAAGACTATATTGACTTCAGTGGCAAGGTTTATGATATTTCAGTTCCCCCAGATGCTTCTTATGTTGCCAATGGGTATGCCATTCATAATTCTGCCGCGGGATCTCTTGTTGCCTATGCCTTGGGAATTACTAACATTGATCCAGTCCATCATGGCTTACTGTTTGAACGCTTCTTAAACCCGGAACGGAAATCCATGCCGGATATTGATACGGATTTCTGTATTGAACGCCGGGATGAAGTGATTCAATATGTCACCCAAAAATATGGCACCGAGCGGGTGGCCCAGATCATTACCTTTAACCGGATGACTTCCAAAGCAGTGCTGAAAGATGTGGCCCGGGTGTTGGATATTCCCTATGGGGAAGCGGACAAAATGGCCAAAATGATTCCGATTGTCCGGGGCAAACCGACCAAACTGAAAGTGATGATTTCCGATGAGACCCCAGAGCCGGAATTTAAGAAAGTTTATGACACCGATGAACGGGTGCGCCACTGGATTGATTTGGCGATGCGGATTGAAGGGACAAACAAAACCTATGGAGTTCATGCCGCGGGGGTGGTGATTGCCTCCGAACCCTTGGCCGAAATTGTGCCCCTCCAACGCAACAATGATGGGGCGGTGATTACCCAATATTTCATGGAAGATTTGGAATCCCTTGGCCTGTTGAAAATGGACTTTTTGGGTCTGCGGAATTTGACAATGATCCAAAAAACCAAGGACTTGGTGCAGCAATTTCAAAATCTGGATGTGGATGTGGATGCCTTACCCCTAGATGATCCAGCCACCTATTCCTTACTCTCCCGCGGGGAACTGGAGGGGATTTTCCAACTGGAATCCTCAGGGATGCGGCAAATTGTCCGAGAACTGAAGCCTTCCAACCTGGAAGATATTTCCTCTGTTCTGGCCCTCTATCGGCCTGGCCCCCTGGATGCTGGCCTAGTCCCGAAATTTATTAACCGCAAACATGGCCGAGAACGAATTCAATATGAACATGACCTGCTCAAGCCAATTCTTGACGAAACCTATGGGGTGTTAATTTTCCAAGAACAGATCATGAAAATGGCCCAGGACTTGGCCGGCTATTCCTTGGGTCAGGCAGACCTGTTGCGGCGGGCGATGGGGAAAAAGAAAGTCTCGGAAATGCAAAAACACGAGCAGATGTTTGTGGATGGGGCAGCGAAAAATGGCGTACCGGGAAAAATTGCCCAAGACCTGTTTCAACAGATGGTGATGTTTGCCGAATATTGCCTCAGTGCAGATACGGAACTTTACACCGTGGAATATGGCTGGCTCCAGATTGGGCGGATTGTGGAAGAACAGATCGAGTGCCAGATTCTGAGTGTTAATCCCCACGGCCATGTTTACAGTCAACCCATCGCTCAATGGCATCGCCGGGCCTGGCAGGAAGTCTTTGAATATCAACTGGAAACCGGAGCAACTATTAAAGCCACTGCCGATCACAAATTCCTCACTAGGGATGGACAAATGTACCGAATTGAGGACATTTTTCAGCGAGGATTAGACCTCTGGCAATTACCACCAGACTGCTTCAGCCCTTGGGAACTGGCAACCGATCAACCTCAAGTCATTAATGTGTAGGGGATACTAGATTTTACACATTTAGAGTTGAAGATAGACATATTAAAGGACGTTTCTCAGAGAGAACCTTTCAGATTTATATAGCTTAAAACAATTTGTGTAAGTTGATATGTCAAGCAACTAGTAGGTGGGAAATTGCTTAACCCTTGAAAACCGCCTGCCCAGGCCGGGTTAAGTTCATCCAATGGGGGGAAGTGAAACCTTAGAAAACAAGCTAGATTAAACATAGATTGAGTTATGTTGTTCGTTTACAAAACTAAACTTATTTCTAACTCTTGGCTAACGTCTTATTTGCAGTTCAATAACGCTCCCTTTACACTTAAAACCCCTAACCCCCACAAATCAATATTATGTTTCCTCCAGTGCTTCGTACTTTGGGTTTGAGTATTCTTCTAGCTGGAGCCTTAGCCCCCGTCACTCTGGCCCAACCCCGCGCCAATTCCCTTCTCCCTTCCCTGGCTGTCGCGACCCTGACCCCGGCGGAAGTCCAACAGCAGTTACAAATTAAGCCCGAAACCGCGCAGGATTATTACAATCTCGGTCTAGTAGCCCAAGGACAAGGCGATTTTCCCCAGGCCATTGCCTATTTCACCCAAGCCATTACCCAGCAGGGCCTAGCCGATTACTATTTTGCACGGGGATTAGCCCAGGCCGACCTTGGAGATCACCTCAAAGCCCTAGATGACTATAACCAGGCCATTGAACTCGACCCAAATTTTGCCAGTGCATTCTACAATCGGGGGATGACCTATCTGGCCTTGCAAAACCTTCCCGCTGCTGTCAATAACTTTGATCAGGCCATTGCCCTCGATCCAGAATTTGTGGCTGCCTACTATAGCCGGGGGATGGCCTATTTTGACATGGGCAAAATTGAACTGGCCCGCCAAGACTATAACCGCTCCCTCAGCCTCAGTCCCACCATGTCCGCTTCCTATTACGACCAAGCCCCGCGTCCCTTAACCGGTGGTGGTGATTAGTCGTCCTCAAAAGTTGATTGAGAGAATGGATTTAGAAATGCGACCCAGGCTCCTCTAAAAACCCTAATTCATCCGGTGTACTAGCTCGGCCGAGAATTTGATTCCGATGGGGAAAGCGACCAAACCGGGCTATGACTTCCCAATGCCGATAGGCGTAATGAATTGCATTTTTGCTGTTGGGATCACCCTGTAATCTCTCCCAAAGTTGTAAGCTCATTTCTTGGTCTGTGAGACTTTCGCTATGTTCAAAGGGTAAATAGAAAAACCAGCGTTGAACCGGCAGAACTTGAGCGTCAAATCCTTGGGCAATAGCATGACGAGCAACCCTCAGGGCTAAGGGGTCAGTGGCAAACGCTTCGGGGGTATTGCGAAACAGGTTCCGGGGAAATTGATCCAAGACAATGGTTAAGGCCAAGCTGCTCAAGGGATTATTTTCCCAGGCCATCAGTTCATGCCTGGCCGCCTGTTGGTAAACCGTTAAAAACCTTGTGGTTAATGCGAGATCGAAGGCAGCATCCTTGCCAAACCAAAAGTCTCGGGACTGGCCATAGTCGGGGTGATCGGTTGGGCCAAACCAAAATTCTAAAATATCTTGAACATCAGCTAGGCCCATGATCGTCACCTATTTTTTCTCTTGGCTACAGACAGTGTTGGTTCCTGTTCTCACAAAGCAAAAGGAATTTTAACGCCGGATCGGAGTCCCACAGGGATAGGTGGCCACAGTGGTATTCAGGACTGCTGGGCGGGAAACCCCTAGATTTGATTCCTCGGCCTGGACTTGACGGCGGCCTAACTGGGCCTGGAGATATTGCGCTTTCAGGGCCGTCATTAACTCATCGCGCCGATCATACAACCGTTTTAGAGGCCGGGCTGGACATTGGTTGAGGGTGTAGGCGGTCAGGATCGGGAGGGCAATCGTGCTGTCGGTATAACAAACCACCGTATCCCGCAAACCTTGTGGATCTACCTTGCCCCAACTGACAGCCTCACTGGGAACAGCCCCCGACAGGCCCCCCGTATCCGGTCGAGCATCAGTAATTTGGATGAAATAATCATGACCCCGCTCCTCCAGGCCTAGGACTTCATGGATTTGGGGTTGGGTTTGCAGCAAGAAATTTTTTGGACTCCCGCCCCCAATAATCACCGCCGCACTCTGGCCTGGCACACCCGGAATCCCCGACTCCCGCGCAAAATAGGCCAAGGCGGCGGTTTCATTGACATCAATGGCTGGGTCTAAAATCAACTGGGAGCCTTCCAAGGCCAAAGCCGCCACATTCATGCCAATGGAACTATCCCCAGGGGAAGAGGTATAAATGGGCACACCACATTCATAGGCCGTCGATAACAACGAGGGGTGGGGGCGATTCAGCTTAACTTCCACTTCCCGAACATATTGGCCCAAGAGATGATGAAATTCCGCCGTCCCCATCCGCCGTTGAAAGGGAGCCTCGCGCAATACCCGCCGAATAAAGGCATCGGTTTCCAGCAGCACATCGTAGTCAAAAATAATGTCATAGATGCGAATTTGGCTCTCTTGACGCAGTTGGACATCATCCACAAAGGGGTGACTGGCATACAAATCCATCCCCAAGGCGTAGTGAATGTCGTGATAGAGATTGGCCCCAGTGCTGATGATGTAGTCCACAAAGCCGGCCCGCAACAGGGGCGCTAAGGCAGAAATCCCCAGGCCAGTGGGTGTCATCGCCCCAGACAAACTTAAGCCCACCGTTACTCCAGGCTGAAACACAGATTGAGCGAGTAATTGGCAAGCCTCCCGCAACCGCCCTGAGTTGTAGGCCGTGAAATAGTTATTGATCAGATCCACAACACTCACGTCAGCCCTAATTGGAGTTGGGGTAATGGGACGCGTAAAATTTTGAGACATGAGAAAACCCTCCAAACAACGCGAGAACCAGGCCTATATCCTGAGGCTTCCCGCACAACACATTGAAATGCAGTCCAACTCGGACGCTGCTACAATCCGTTCCCACAGAACAACAGCAATTTAAAAGACTTTAGAAGACTGAAGTAACTTGAAATCCAGTTGGGCAATGCGCAAACGTATTAACCCGTGACCGACCCAGTTTGCTGAAAACGCTCAAACAAACCCGTAGTTGCAGGCCGATCAGGTGATACTGGGCCCCTCACAGCCATCTACCCAGGATAGGGTTGGGTCTGATAATCGCCGTTGTTGAAGGGCGACGGTTAAATCCCAGATCGTGAACCGGATGTATCCCATCAGAGTCAAATTTTTCACTGCTTTGCCTAGACGTGACACAGATGCGATACCACTATGACATAAATAGACTAAGTTTTACTAAGTTTCGAGCCAGTGAGGCGGATTTAGGGTTGAGGGGAGGGATTCAAATTCAATGTCCGGCGATCCAGGCCAGGTTCTGTCCGGGTAGAAACGGGAATTGCCACTGGGGGGCGATCTAAGGTCAGCATTAAGTTAGCCGTATTTTCTAAGTCCAAGTTATTTTGAGGTTCATAGAGATTACCGCTGGGAGTGGTTCTGATGGCGGTTGGAGTTAAATCGGCCGCTGCCGTTTCATTCAAAGGGATGGGAGATAGCAGGCCTGGAAAAACGCTGCTCAAGACTCCAACCAAAGCGGCTGCGGAAACTGCGCCAACCCCTGTCCAGGCTAAGAGGGTGCGGGGCCGATTTTGGGCTTTAGCGAGGACTTGATTGGCCAAGGTTTCCGCTGAAGTTGTCAGAGGACAAGGAGCCTGGTGCAAGCTCTGTTGTAGTTTCAGGAGCCGGTGGTAAAGATGCTGATAATCCGGTTCTGTGGCTAACCAGGCCTCGACTTGGGCCCGTTGGGCGGGTGTGACCTCCCCATCCACGTAAGCACTGAGAAGTTCAAAGCGTTCCGCTTGGCTGCTGTCTGGGCTATTCGGCGGGGTGGATTTGGGGGAGAAGGGGTTTGGGCTGTCCATAGGATTAGCAGGGGTAGGAATTAGTTAGCGGTAGGGGAATTACAAGTTTTGGGCATCGAGATGGGGCTGGAGTTGGACCTGAAGACGGGCGCGGGCGCGGGCAATGCGAGATTTTACTGTTCCCAAGGATACCCCCGTAATGGCGGCAATTTCTTCATAAGCCAGGCCGTCAATTTCCCGCAAAACAATGGTTGTCCGAAAGGACTCTGGCAGATCGGCAATGGCCTGGTGGAGTTGGGCGTAGAACTCATCCGTAGAAAGAACATCATCGGGACTGGGGTCTGCCGCCGCAATTTCCCAATTCATTTCCCCATCGGCGGTGGCTAAGGGGGCATCTAAGGACAAGGGGGCCTGGTGGCGTTTGCGCTTCCGCAGTTCATCATAGAAAAGATTGGTGGTAATGCGGCCCAGCCAACCGCGGAATTTATGGGGATCTTGCAGGCGTTTAATATTCCGATAAACCCGAATCCAAACCTCCTGCACCAAATCTGCTCGGTCATCCCAATCCGGCGCGAGGTGATAGAGAACCCGTTCCACGTGGGATTGGTGTCTTCGCAACAGTTCTGTAAAAGCAGCCCGATCCGGACTTAACCCGGCCTGGCAACGCAGGACTAAATCTGGATTTGCAAGTTTTGATACCGGAACAGCCACCCCAGAACAGGTCTCCTCTGCGAACGAGCGAAGCTCTCCAGCGAGCGATCTTTGCTCTCCAACACCAGGCCAAGATAAGGAAATAGTAGAGGTCATGGCTGTCATTAGTCTAGAGTAGGGTCAATTTGTGCGGCCGGCCATCAGTCTGAAGGCGAGCTACTTATTCAGACAAGAAACAGCGATAATTGTTCCCAGGCCTAGGCCAGCATGAGCCAGTAGCCCTTAGTTCATTAATGATGTTCATCCCCTCGGGCCTGGGCTAAGAGGGCAGTAATAATCTTTTCATTAGCTTTTGGAAAGGGGTAATCATTCAACTCGGCAACCGTCACCCAACGGACTTCCTCACAGGCTAGGGGTTGGGGGTCTCCTGATAGATACTGGCAGTGATGCACAACTAAGGTGACTTTGAAATGGCTATAGGCATGATCCACCCGAATCAATTCATCTCCTACCACAATCTCGATACCAATTTCCTCTTGGATTTCCCGCTGGATACAGGCCGGAATTGTTTCATTGGGTTCAACTTTGCCCCCCGGAAATTCCCATAGCCCCCCTAGTAACCCATCTGCGGGCCGCCGATCAATTAGCACCTGATTCTGACTGTTCCAAATCACTGCTACACCAATGATCTTGTGGGGAATGGGCTGACTCGGAGTTGTCATGGGAATATTCTTGACAAGGTTTTGCTGATGGGCCTGGCAATAGTTTAACCAAGGACAAGCCGGACATTGGGGATTTTTGGGTAGGCAGATCGTGGCCCCTAAATCCATCAAGGCCTGGTTAAACTCACAGGGAGCTACTGGATCTAATAAATTACTGGACAGCTGCCAAAGGAGTTTGACCACTTTTTGGGGGGGCTGCTTCAGAGCATAGAGCCGCGCTAAAACCCGTTTGACATTGCCATCCAAAATGGGCTGGGGTTGATTAAAGGCGGCGCTGAGGATTCCCCCGGCCGTAGTTCGCCCAATCCCCGGTAAATCCATCACAGCCTCTAGACCTTGGGGAAACTGGCCGTCGTGTTCCGAGAGAATTTTCTGGGCAGCGGTGTGTAAATTACGAGCACGGGCGTAGTAGCCTAATCCTTGCCAGAGTTTGAGCACCTGTTGCTGACTGGCCTGGGCGAGCGTGGAGATATTTGGGAAAGCCTCTAACCAGCGGTGATAGTAGGGAATAACCGTTTGCACCTGGGTTTGCTGGAGCATGATTTCCGAAATCCAGATGGCATAGGGGTCTTGAGTTTGCCGCCATGGTAAATCTCGCCCACATTCGGCATACCAACCTAACAAGGCCTGGCGCAGTTGGGGAACTGGCAATGATGAAGAACTATAACGTCCCGCGCTATCTTGAACGGTTGCCATCCACTAACCTGAACGTCCAGACCTGGCTAAGGACATCTAAAGTTCATGGCTATTGGTTAAAGACTGTTCCATTTTGAGACGCTGTTCGGCTCCCCGCAGGAAATAACCACTCATGAGGGCGGTGGCTAAGAGTCGGCCAAGGTTTTCCCGATTGGTGGTGATGGTGACATCAAATTCCTGGGGGGGTAAATGACCGAGCAAACTCATAATGTGTTGATCCATCAGGGCCATCACTTCCGGTGAACTGGGACGGGACATCCGAGCGACAGTCTCTTGATCCAGGCCTTGGAGATAGTCACTTAAGCTAGTTGGGGTCGCCGGGTCGGACATGGAATTTAAGAATTGATCCATAAGATAGCCATCCTTCTGCAATCTTAGCCCTAGTTTTGGCTTAACCCTACTTTAACAAGTGCAGACGCAGGGCCTGGGGGCATAAAACCATAGAAACTTTGACGGTTTTCCGATCCATAAATGTTTCCTACAGCAAATCAGAATATTCCTCTAATAGCGTTAACAGGTCTCGGAGTCGC